>CALUUY010000005.1 GCA_944324095.1 uncultured Elusimicrobiales bacterium | reverse complement strand
TTTTAAGAAAAGCATCATAAAACCTAAGTTTAAAATCTATGCGGTCTTCCCCCTAGCCGCCGTTAAGAAAAAAAATATTTAAAAAATAAAAAGAAGGGTATTCCAAAATCAACGTGCGGCCTTCGCGGTCAAACTCTTCCACGCCCAGGCCATACGCCACATTAAGAGGCTCTTCTTTACAAAAACAGGCCACCCCGCTGTACCCTTTGCGAACAGCACTTGAAAAATACGCGTGGTAACCAGGCGGATTAACCAATGCCGAAGACAACTGAGCAGGCTCGGCCTTGGTTTCCTGAACGGCCAGAATGTCGGCATTAGAAGAAGCCAAGAAATCTAAAAATCCTTTCTTCTCTACGGCGCGCAATCCGTTTACATTCCAAGAAATAAAACGTTTAAACATAAAAATTCCCTCCGGCATTAATCCGTCTCTAAATTGCTATAATGATTATTATAATAAACTTCATAAAAAGGCGGCACCCACCCCTCAAATTTCAACCCGCCGGGAGTGTTTATATATGATTAGACAAGGAAAATTCTACTTCACTTCTGAATCGGTTTCCAAAGGCCACCCCGATAAAGTGTGTGACCAAATTTCCGACGCTATTTTGGACGAAATTTTAGCCAAAGACAAAAACGCCCGCGTTGCTTGCGAAACGTACATCACGAGAGGGTTGGTTATTGTCGGCGGAGAAATCACCACTCACACCTGGGTGGACGTGGAGCAAATTGCCCGTAATGTGATTAAAGACATCGGCTATACGGACTCCAAATACGGTTTTAACGGCGATACCTGCGCCGTGGTAAACGTCATCGGCAAACAATCGCCGGACATCAGCCAAGGCGTGGACGTGGGCGGCGCCGGAGACCAAGGTTTAATGGTGGGTTATGCCGTGGACGAAACCCTGGAATACATGCCGCTTTCCTTGGTGCTGGCCAACGATATTTTGAAAAATTTAGAAAAAGCCCGCAAAACCAAAACCCTGCCTTATGTGGGGCCGGATGCAAAAAGCCAGGTAACCGTGGAATACGTGGACGGCAAACCCCAACGCGTGGACACGATCGTCCTTTCCACCCAACATACTGAGGACATTTTGGATAGAACCGGAAACAAAATTACCGAAAAATCCAAAAAAGAAATTGAAGCCGTGGCCATTTTGCCCGTGGTAAAAAAATGGATAGACAAAGACACTAAAATTTACATCAATCCCACCGGCAAGTTTGTCATCGGCGGCCCGCAAAGTGATACGGGCCTTACCGGCCGCAAAATCATCGTGGATACTTACGGCGGCCGCTGCCCGCACGGCGGGGGTGCCTTCTCCGGCAAAGACCCGACAAAAGTGGATCGCTCCGCCGCGTATATGGCGCGCTACATTGCCAAAAACATCGTGGCAGCCAAGCTGGCTAGCGAATGCACCGTGCAAATTGCCTACGCCATCGGGAGAGATGAACCCGTGGGTTTCTATGTAGATACGGACGGAACCGGCAAAATAGCGGATGAAAAACTGGCGTCTATCGCCCGGAAAATCTTTCCGCTTACGCCGCGCGGTATTATTGAACACTTTAAACTGCGCCGCCCGGTTTACCTGCAAACCGCCGCTTACGGACACTTTGGACGCAAGGGTTTCCCGTGGGAAGCCACAGACAAGGTGGCCGCGTTGCAGAAAGCAGCTAAATAATTTTTTATCCCGGATGAACTCCGGGATATTTTTTAAGAGGTATTTTTTATTATGATGAAATCCAGAGTACAAGACGCAAAAAACCGTCATAAAAACGGCTATAACTGCGCCCAAGCCGTAGCCTGCACCTATTGCGATTTGTTGGGTATGGACGAAAAAACCGCCTTCCGCTCGGTGGAAGCCTACGGGTTGGGAATATCCAAAAAATACGCCACCTGCGGCTCCGTATGTGCTATGATTATGCTAGCCGGGTTAAAAAACAGCGACGCCAATTTACAGGCTCCGGCCTCTAAATTTGCCACCTTTGAACTGGGCGGCAAAATGATGGATAAATTTGCTGAGTGGAACTCATCCTACCAATGCGCCGATTTGCGCGGGACGGACGGAAAGACGGATCGGCTCCGCTCCTGCCGCGGCTGCGTGGCTGACTGCGCACGCCTGGTGGAAGATTTCCTTTTCCCCGGCCAGTTTGAAAAATATGAAGAACGTTCCCCTGAGGAGGAATAATATGACCAAAAAAGTTTGTATGATTGTTACCAACGGTTTTGAAGAGATTGAAGCCATCGGCACCTATGCCATTTTGCGCCGCGGCGGGCTGGACGTAGATGTGTACAGCCTGGCCGGAAGTGAAGCCACCGGCCGTTTTGGCGTAACTTGTGCCAAGCTGCTCCCGTTCGACCAAATAGACACCGCCCATTATGACGCACTGGTCATCCCCGGCGGCCCGCAGTTTAAAGAGCTGGAAGCTGACGCTCACGTTCAACAAACCATACGGGATTTTATGGATACCGGCCGCATAACCGCCGCTATCTGCGCCGGCCCCACCATCTTGGGGCGCGCCGGCTATTTAAAAGGCCGCAAATACACCTGTTTTACCGCTATGAACCAGGATTTTGGCGGCACCTATCAAGAAGATTACGCCGTGCAGGACGGCAACGTAATTACCGGTAAATCCGCTGCCGCTACCATAGACTTTGCTTTTATGGTATTGGAAGCCGTAGCTGGTAAAGAAACGGCCGACCAAACGAAAAAGGAAATCTATTACAAATAATTTCTGGTACGTTCATAGGCCCGCCTGTAAACAGGTGGGCCTATTTTTTGTATTAGTACAAAAGGGCCCTAAAAAACCTCTTCCCTCCACCCAATCAAACCTATAACTGGCAGCCTATAAAAAGCACGCCCACCAAAACTTAAAAAATGTTTTGTTCTTTAGGGAGAGAGATTTATGTGAAACCCCTTTTTCATTATTCCAAACGGAAATTAAGGATTTAAAAACACAGGATTGGAGATTTTAACTAAATAAAACGCGCAAAGATTTTTTCTTTGCGCGGGCTATAAAAACAACACTCAGGTAAAACAGCTAGTTGGTAAAACCGTAGGAAATTTCACGTCCTTCCCACAAAATACGTACTTTTACAGGGTGTTTGAGTTCCCGCTCTTTTACCGCCCCCCACGCCATTACAATACGCTCCATTTGCGTTTGGGCGCCGTGCAGGCCGGAAACCCCCATAATAATTTCCTTGGCGTCTGCCACCGCCGCCACTTGGGCAATAGCATAAAAAGCATCGTTAGACTGCACCATAACGGGCGTAATGGGCAAGCCGTATTTTTCAGCTAAAAAGATAACTTGGGTAAACAACTCGTGCTCGTCCACCGCGGCAGAACGCATATCCTGCCGGTAAAGCAGGTTTTCCACGGGTTTGGAATACAAAACAATCACGTCCGTATCATCCGGGTTGACGGTGCGCAGGGTTTCCTCTAGGTGATAAAGATGTTCGGGCGTTTTTACGGCCACCAATACGCGGTTGGGCTGGGATAAATCATCCAACGCGTCCTTTAAATCCAAGGCGGTTTGCGCGTTTACCCGTTCTCTATACCCTTCTTCAAACATTGTGTTGGCCTTCTTGGCGTTGAGCCGTTCCGAAAGCGTAAACACCGCATACAAAAATACCGTAAAAGAAATACCCGCCACCGTGGCGATAGATTTGGTAAACAAATTTACTACCGCTATGGACAGCAAAAACAGGCTTAATAATCCAAGCCCCACAGGAATGTAGAAATTTTCGTAACGGATATTAAGCGGAAACAAGAAATCCCTTTTTTCCCCTCTGCGCTTCAAGCGAAGGGCGATAATGGCCGCCGCTTCCAGCACAAAACACCACATTACCCCAAACGCATACGCCTCACCCAATAAATACACATTCCCGCCGGAGACGATAATAATTACCGCCTGCAAAGCCGCAATCAAGTGAATAACGTGATACGTGGTGCCGTATTTGCGGTGGATTTTACGGAACCAATCCGTCAAAATACCATCTTCGGCAATGCGGTTCATCAGCGCGTTAGAGCCGATAAGCGATGTGTTTACCGCTCCACTAAGCATCACCACACCCGCCACCACCACCAAGGTTTGCATCAGCAGCTTTAGCAACCCCGGCCCCGCCATAGACATAGCCAACCCGGAAAGTAAATTATCCCCGTATTTGCTGGCAATTAAATCCGGCGGAATGATTACGGCAGACAAAAACGTCAACCCGCCCGTAAACAATAACGCAAAAATAAAGATAAGCAAGGCCGCTTTTTTTAAGTTCTGTGCTTTGGGATATTCAATTTCCCGGTACACCTGCGACAGCGTCTCAATACCAGACAAGGCCAAAATACTATGCCCAAACGCCATCATCATCCCCAATAATCCCACCGCTTTCATCCAGTCTATCTTACCGGCCCAACCCAATGCCCCGGGGGCAAAATCCAACTGAGTAGGCGGGATATGCGCCCCTTGCAAAGCTATGGTAATAAAAGACCATATTGCCAGCAAAAAACACACCGCTAAAGAAAAGGCAATAATCTTGGCGCTTTTAGAGCTGGACTCTTCTATCCCTTTTACATTTTGCCGCCAGAAATACCCCGTTACCAGCAGCCCAAACACTACCGCAAACCCGCCTTCCGGCAAATGAAACGAAGCCCCAAACTGTGTTAAAAACGAGTTAACCAATCCCCCCAAATAATGCCCCGCTGTTACCGCGCTGATAGGCCCCGTAAGCAGGAAATCAAACACCAAGGCGGAAGCCGCCAGCTTAGCCATCCTGTCGCCCAAGCCTTCCCGTACAATTTTATACGCTCCCCCGCGTACAAATAAAGAACAGGCCTCCAGCTCTAACATCAGCAAAAGGCCTGCAAACAACATCACCGCCAAAATATACCACGGAAAAGCCGGCCCAAAGGCCCGCATAGCAATACCGCCCGCATAAAACGCGCTGGAGCCAAAATCACACAACACAATAGCGGCGGCTTTCCAAAAAGGAATAAACGTGAGCATGGCCGTTGTAATAACAACCACTTTTTTTACGCGCAAAGGACTTTGCGACGAAGAAGATGATGAAGACATTGTTTAACGCTGTCCTTCCAGCCGGGCAAAAATTTGGGCCGGTTCACCCAAAGCAATCAACTCATCTATAAATTCCGGCTTAAACGTCTCCGCCAAGGAAGACAATATCTGCAAATGTTTTTGGAAAAACACCGGTTTAGCAGGCGACAGAAACAAAAACATCGCTTTTATAGATAAGTTGGGATTTACCGGATCTTGCACCGGGGAAGGCAAAACCGCCAAAGCGGCCTTGAAGTCTGTTATTTCTTCCAAACGGGCGTGCGGAATGGAAAGGCCTGTATCTAAGGTGGTGCTGATGCCTTCTTCCCGCTTTAAGACTTGGGCCAAAATATCAGCCCCGTCCAGTTTGGGTTCCCCCTGGCAAACAGCGTCTATCAATTTTTTAATAAGCGCCGTTTTGGTTACGCTTTCCTTTTCCACTAAAATCTTAGCGGGAGAAAGCAAACTACCTAAATTAAATTTATGCTCTTTAACTGACATAATCTCTCGAATTTTTATGTTAACAAATATCTGCCGCGCTTGGCAAGACGCCAAAAAAGCGTTTCCCTTCCGCTTACAAAAGATATAAAATAGAATTAAGATGTTAGAAAGCCTATACAATACCCTTTCGGCCGGGCGTACCCCGGGCAAACAGGATTTTAACGCCTCCAAAATGTTTTCTTTGTTAGAAGACCCCTTTGGTATTTGGTGTTTCTTCCACGCCCCCAAAGAAGAAGCCGTAAACGAAATAAACCGTTACGAAAACCTAAAAGTCCGCACCGACCGAAACGCCCGCGACGCTTGGATTAAAGAAGAATTCCCCCAAGTGGTATTTGTATCCGGCGAAACCGAAGCCGACCGTTTTAAAAATACCCTCAAAGCTATGTTGGAAGGCCAAAGCGCCATTGCCAACGCCGTGCTGTGGAACCTGCCGGAAAATGTGTACGGCAGCATCAATTTGCTGGTAAAAAGCACGGACGCAAAAAGCAAACTGGGGGATTGGTATTACCGTATTTTTCAATTTAAACGCGCACACGATTTAAAAGAACATTACGCCCTGCAGGTAAGCCTGCTTAACCGCATTTTAGGCAGCGTACAGGGGTTTACCCCCTATCAAACCCGCGTGTTTTTAAAAGACAAAACCATTGATGTAGATTACCGCGATCACCAGGAACGCCTCGGCCAGGAGCTGGCATTCTGGCGTTTAATACGGGACGGCAAAGCCCGCCCCGAAGCCCACAAACCGCCCAAGGCAGCCAATTCCCCTTGGCGGATATACGCCAATAAAATAGTGGCGCAAACCAAAGATTTGCAAATGCTGCCGGCTCTAAGCGCCCAAATGCGCCAAGCCTTAAAAATAAACGGCATCTTTACCACGGACGATGTAGCTAAGGCCGATTTAAATTTTTTAAAAACCATTCTGGAAGAGCCCTACGCGCAAGACGCTTATTACAATTCCCAAGCTTATCTGCATAACAAACCTGTTCTGCGCGAAGCGGGGCACTTTCCGCCCCCGGCCAAAAAGCGCAATTTGTATTTTGACTTTGAAGCCACGGAAACTTTCACCAAAAACAATGTTTCTTTTGTCTATCTAATTGGCATTTGGGATAAAGAAGAAAACAAATACATCAGCTTTGTAGCAAAAACGCCGGAAGAAGAAATCCGCATTTTTGAACAATTTTACGATTACGTGCAGGACTTTAATAACACCGCCCTCTACCACTGGACGGAATACGAAGTTAAAAAAATGCGTAACCTGGCTGCCAAATACCCGCAAGACGCCGCCAAATTAAACGCGTTGTGCGATATTTGTTTTGACTTAAAAGTAGCCGTAAACAAAGCCTTCTACCTGCCGGCGCCCAGCTTTTCGCTCAAGGCGGCGGCCCCGGCCTTTGGATTCAAATGGCGCCAAGACGACTGCGGCGCTATGGACAGTATGGTTTATTTTATCAACTGGCTTAAAACCGGTAATGACGAGCTGCTTAAAAAAGTATTAATGTACAACGAAGACGACTGCGTAGCAATGCTATATTTGGAAGACAAACTAAAAAACGCCGAAGTATTGGACTTAAAAAAATGAACCTTGAAATGCAAACACTTAAACTGGCTTTAGAAACGGCGGGCAAAGCCGTCCGCCGCCGCTTTGGTAAAGTGGGTTACCGCTTAAAAGCCGAAGCCAACTTGGTAACCGAGGCCGATTTGGCCAGCCAAAAAGCCGCCATAGGTGTTATAAAAAAAGCATTTCCCTCGCACGATTTTTTGGGCGAAGAAAACGCCCGCAAAAACACCGGTTCCCCCTATACTTGGGTAATTGACCCCATAGACGGAACCACCAACTTTGCCCACACTTTTCCCCAATGCAGTATTTCCATTGCGTTGTTTCATAAAAACCAAGTGATACTGGGGGGCGTATTAAACCCCATTACACAAGAATTGTTTCTGGCGCAAAAAGGCAAAGGGGCGACCTTAAACGGCAAAAAAATACACGTATCTCAAGTAAAAAAAGTGCACGAAGCACTTTTGGTAACGGGCTTTCCCTATAACCGCAACGAGATTATGCCGCAACTGCTCACCCGGTTTGAAAACTTTCTGCGGGCCTGCCACGATGTGCGCCGCCTAGGTTCAGCCGCGTTGGACTTATGCTGGGTGGCAGCAGGCCGGCTGGACGGATACTGGGAGCAAAATTTAAACCCGTGGGACGTGGCTGCCGGCACACTCATCCTTACCGAAGCCGGCGGTAAAGTTACTGATTTTAACGGCAAAAAATGGCCCAAAATGCAGGATTTTGGCCGTGAAATTTTGGCTTCTAACGGCAAAATTCACACGGAAATGAAAAATATTTTGGCCCGTTAAAAATGGCAAATTTTCTTGTTTGTTACTAAAAAACAGGGAAGGCGTTTCTTTTGTGCTATAATGAAAGTAAATGCCAAAAACGTTTATTGTTTGAAAGGGGTTTGAATGTCTATCAATGTGATAAAACAATACAGCGTATTTTTAATGAATGAACCCGGCGCGCTGAAAAACTTTGCCGAGCTTTTTGTGCGGGAAAACGTAAACATTATTGCGATTTCTCAGGACGTTCGCTATGACGCTGCCGTGGTGAGAATTGCCGTCAAGTATGACGAAGAAATCAGCCACGCGCTGACCAAGGCCGGCTTTACCAGCGTAAAGACGGACGCCATCTGCCTGGACGTTAAAGACCGCGTAGGCCTAGCCCGCGACATTGGCGCCGTGTTATTTAAACAAGGCATCAACATTACCACCATTTACGGCGCCGCTATGGAAGGCGGTATGAGCCGCTGGGTAATTATAGTAAACGACATTGCCAAAGCCTTAAACGCTTTGGAAAGCAGCGGGCTGTTTAATAGTTAAACAACCTTTCTTTTTACACAAAACCCCCGTTTTATAAACGGGGGTTTTCATCTAGGGCGGCGCACAATGCTGCACCTCAATCATTTTCGTTTTTTTGGTTTAAAAATATAGTTGGTTTTTTAAAATCTTGCCATCCCCTTTACTCCTTACAAATAAAATGAAAAGTTTAGCTTCTAGGGATTTACGTCCAAAGGACAAAATCAGAGGCAGGAAATGGGCGTATTTTTGCAGGTAACATTTCATTTTAACCGGCAAATAAAAACCCCGGAGCAAGCCGGGGTTAATCCATTTGTTTTTTGCGGTCTTTCATTTCTTGCTTCCAGGCCTTTTGTGCCAATTTGTATTTGCGCTCCGCTTCGCCAGAAAGTAAATCCTCAACCCGCTGGGCTTTTAATTCGTCCCACTGAGCTTCACTTTCCGCCAGTTTGCTTTCCCACCGCGCCAAATTAGCTTTTTGGCGGGCAATGCGGGTTTTCATACTGGTAAGGCCTAAATCCATACTTTCAGACACAATTTGATACAGTTCTTCTTTAATTATCGGCTTTTCTTGCGCGCTGGCCTTTTTGTACTGCTTTACCAATTTACTAATCCGCTTGCGGCGTTCTTTAAAAGCTTTTTTAGCCTCTTTTTCGCTTTCAAAAACAGGCAATACTTTGGCCACCGTGTTCGGTTCTTTGGGTTGCGCTTGGGTTGTTTGTTGTGCTGCCACCGGCTGGGAAGATTCTTCCCCCGCCAAACACAACCCTGCGGCTATAAAAGGAATCAAACAAAAAACAATCTTTTTCATCTTTTCACCTCAGCTTCCAACAGTTTTAGAAAATAAATGAATAACCGCTACTCCCGCTATAATAAGCCCCATACCAAGCATAGCCGGGACGTCTGGTCTTTCCTTAAAAATAATAAAGGCTAACAGCGCCGTAAGCACAATACCCACCCCGGCCCAAATGGCATACGCTACTCCCAGTGCCATTCCTTTTAAGGTCATTCCCAACAACCAAAAAGACGCCGCGTACCCGCACACCGTTATTACAGCCGGCCACAGCTTAGTAAAACCTTGGGTGGCTTTAAGCGCATTGGTGCCAATAATTTCGCACAAAATGGCACCCATTAAAAAGCCGTAGTATTTCCACATACTAGCCTTCTACGGCAGGGTCTTTGATACCGGCTTCGGCAAAGCCTTTGGCGCGCAATTTGCAAGAGTCACAATGGCCGCACGGTTTTTGGCCGCCGGCATAGCAGCTCCACGTAAGCTCAAAAGGTACTTTCAGCTTGGCACCCATCCGCACGATGTCCGTTTTAGACAAGCGCATAAGCGGCGCTAACACTTCCACCCCTTCGCTTACACCCATTTTGGTACCGCGGTTGATGGCTTCGGCCGCGGCTTTAAAAAACGCCGGGGTACAATCCGGATAACCCGAAAAATCCACCGCGTTAGGCCCTGCCACAATAGCACAGGCCCCCACAGAATCCATCAGCGAAGCCGCGATGGACAAAAACATCAAGTTGCGCCCCGGAACGTAGGTAGAAGGAATACCACTCCCTTCTATTTGCTCCAAGGTTAAATCCGGCAGAACTTGGCTTTTATCCACCAGCGAGCTGCTTTTAAGCCACGGGAAATTAAGCTCCACTTTATGCAGTTTAACACCCAATTTTTTGGCAATAAACTCCGCCGATACCACTTCCCGGTCGTGCCGTTGGCCGTAAGTAACGGTTATAGCTTCACATTCATAACCTTCATTCAAGGCCCAATACAAACAAGTGGTAGAATCTAACCCGCCGGAAAAAAGCACAATGGCTTTTTTCTTTTTTCCAGTTTGGGGCGTGCCTGCAGCTAAAGCAGAAGACGGTTGCGCCACCACTTGCGCTGAAGAGGCCTCTCCCTGTTGCAACAGCTCATCCACTCTATCCATAACCGGCTTATTGGTGCCGGCATACTCGGGCTTTTTATGTAAGCTACTGGACAAATCAGCCTTTAAATCTTCTTCTTCCTTTTTTACGGTATTAAAAAAACCGCGCAGCAAACCGGTTAACTTGCTGGAAGTGGAAGTTTTTTCCTGCACGGGGGCAGCAGCCGGCTGCGCCGAAGCCAACCCCCCTTCTAAAGAAGGCATAGTTACTTTTGGTTCCTGCCCGCAAGAACGGGGGGCTTCCATTCCATAAGCCGTACATACGGCAAAATCTTCCCCTTCTTTAAACTGCATAGCGGCAATAACGGGCAAGCCGTTTACACGCAAAGCAATCTCGGCGTCTTGTTTGGCGGTTTTGGGGCCGTTTTTCACAAATTCTATATAGCGGATTGTGTTCTTTACCTCAGCGGCCGTCGCTTCTGCATTGCCAAATCCCTGTAAAAAATCTTTCATTGCGTTCACACACAAAAAGTCTTCCGCATCTTCCGGATTGCCAAACAAAGAGCTGGGGATTAACAACACATCTCTATTCTGGCTTTTTAAATGGGTTGCCAACGCATAAAAGTTACAAAAACCACCCATAAATATTTGGTAAGCCTGCCGGGCCGCAAAAACAGCTTTGGTGCCGGCCGTAGTAACCACCAAGGCAGGGATATTGGGGTTGGCTTTGGAAGCCAAAGCCGGAGAATTATCCTTATGTTCAAACCCGGCCGGAAACTCCAGCTCCGAATACACTTCGCACTGCGGATATTCGTTTTTAAAAGCTACCACCCGCTCTACGTTTTCAAAAATCAAAATGTCCTTTTTGCCCGCCTGCAACAGCTGGCAAACGGTGGTAGCACTGCGAAGGACGTCCACCACCACGGCAATATCTTTCCAAATTTTACATTCTTCTTTGGTTTTAGCTATTAGTACGTTCATTTAAAATCCCCAATACTTCAAAATCTTCAATGGCTTTTTTGTCCTCTTCGGTCAAATCATCCACGTATTTAATGGCATAAATAATCAGCGTTACTTTAGGTACAGAAGCTCCGTCCTCAGCACTGTTATACTGCCCCAGCAGCATAGCATCCGCCCCTTTAGAAGCCACAAATTTGCGGCCTCTTTCCACACCGCGGCGCAGGGAATCTCTATCCGGGCTTACGTTCTTAATACGCAACAACCCCAAGTTGCCGTACGGGCGGGTGATGTCCTCGCGGCCGGTTACTAATTCCACTTTACCGGATTTATTGGGCGGAAAATCAGGCCCAATGGCAATCCAATCCATATTCACTTGGTCTAGCGTTGCACATCCCCCCAAGCAAACAAGCAAAGCGGATAAAAAAATAAGTTTTTTCATAAGAGGATCCTCCTTTATTATTTACGCGTACGCGCCGCCAACTGCCCGCAGGCTGCCAACACATCGTTGCCCATACTTTTACGAATGGTAACACCAATACCCATCGCTTTCACGGCGGCGGCAAAATCTTTTACCACCTTATCATCCGTTTTGGCCCCGCGGCCCAAGTTGCAGGCTATTAAGTTAACGTGTATTAAGTAATTGTCTTTAATACCAAAAATCCATTTAGCTAACTTACGGATATGCTCCGGGCGGCTGTTGACGTTTTCCAATACCGAATACTCCAAAAACACCTGCCGCCCCGTCATAGCGATGTATTCTTCCACCGCTTTTTGCAATTCTTCTAAATTAAACCGGCGGTTAACAGGCATCATTTTACTGCGTTCGCCGTCGTCGGCATTGTGCAGAGAAACCGCCAAATTGGCCTGCGGCAAATCCACCGCCAGCTTATGCAGTTTATCGGCAATACCGGCCGTAGAAATGGAAATGTGCCGTGCACCAATATTTAAATAATCGGGGTTGGATAAATCCCGCGCGGCCTTTATCACGTTTAAATAATTAAGCAGCGGTTCCCCCATCCCCATAAAAACTACGCTGGAAATACGTTCGGCCAGTTTTTCTTTACGCACGTATTGGTACCACATCAAAACCTGGTCGGTAATTTCTTCTTGGGTTAAATCCCGCTTAAAGCCCATCTTGCCGGTGCTGCAAAAAGAACACCTCAGCGGGCAGCCCACCTGGCTGGATACGCACACGCTCCAACTATCCTGCGGTTTTAACAAAACGGTTTCTATTTGCAACCCATCCTGCAGCGTAAGCAGGGCCTTGGCGGCTTTGTCTTTTTGGGAAAACACCATCTTGCTAACGGTAAAACTTAAAATGGGATATTTTTGTTTTAACTCTTCCCGTATAGAAACGGGCAGGGCGGTGGCTTCGTCCCAAGAGCTAATACCGCGTTTAAACACGGCTTCCTGCACTTGCGCTATGCGGAAATTGGGCAGCCCCTGTTGTTTAATGTATTCTTTTACAGCTTCAAAATTCATACTTTTACACCTATATATAGACTTCATATTATTTTACCATTTTACAAGCTTATAAAACCGCCCGGAAAAGGTTTTTAAACCCATTTTTTTAACCCGGATGAAAAATAAGCATTATTTTAGTATAATACCTGCACGATGACCCAAGAAATTAAATTCAGCACGGCCGGTTTCCGGACCGTTACCGCGGACGGGATGACCGCCCAGTCCGTACAACGTTTAGCTTACGGGATTTCCGAACACATTTTGGAACATCCTTTCTATGGATTTGAAGGTACCGGATACCAAAAACACTGCCAAGAACGCGGCAAAAAACCCAAAAAACCGTTGGTTTTGGTGGGGCACGATACACGCTTTCTATCCCGCCAGTTTGCAGCCGTGGCGGCTAACGCGCTGGTACAAAGCGGCATTACCGTAAAAATGGCCGAATTGCCGCTGCCAACACCAGTGGCCGAATGGGCCGTATTAAATGAATGTGCAGTGGGGGCCATTGTAATTACCGGAAGCGAAAGCGAATATTACGTAAACGGCGTAAAATGGATTTCTTATTACGGCGGTATTGCCAATAACGAAATTGTAAGCGATATTGAAAGGCGTATTCCGGCGCCGTCTTCCCAAATTTTAAAAGCGTCTTCTACCGAGTTTGATTACCTCAACGCGGCGGTCATCGTTACTAAAGACTTACGCAAAGATTACATCGCCCATATTGAAAAATTATTGGACGTAAAAGCGTTAAAAAAATCCAAACTTAAAATAGCGGTGGATCCACTTTTTGGAACGGCCAAAAACTACTTCCGCGATTTGTTGGAAAAATACGGCATTACCGTAGAAGGCATACACGAAGGGACGGATGCCCTCTTCGGCGGCAAAGTACCTAACGCGGGGCCGGTGAGTTTGGAAGAATTAAAAAAGCTGGTTACCTCCAAAAAAATGCACTTGGGCATTGCCTGCAACCCGGATTGTGATAAATTTGGCATTATAGACAGCGATGGGAATTGGGTCTCCCCCAATGAAATCATCCCTATGCTTTTGGAGCACATTGTACGCAACAAAAACATCAAAGGGCGCGTATGCCGCAGCGTTATTACTTCCAACTTATTAGACCAAGTAGCCAAAGCCCACGGGCTTATGTTAAGAGAAACCCCCGTAGGCTTTAAATACATTACCGAGTTAATGACCACCGGCCAATATTTACTGGGGATGGAAGAATCCGGCGGCATAGCCATTGCCAACCACATCCCGGATAAAGACGGCCTGTTAGCGTGCTTTTTAATTGTGGACATGCTGGCGGTAGAAGGCAAGAGCCTAAAACAGTTGCGGGCTTCTTTCTACAAAAAATACAAACCGCTCTATGACCAGAAAGTCAGTATCCCCAAAACGGAAACCGAAATTAACCGCATTATGGAACGGCTGGATATTAAGCCGCCGCTGTCGGTCAATAAAACATCCGTTTGGCGTATTGACTCTACGGACGGATTCAAATTTATTTTAAAAGGTGGCAGCTGGTTGGCTATACGCCCGTCCAGCACGGAACGCCTGATCCGTATGTACGCCGAAGCCCCGGACGAAAAAATACCGGCGGCGCTTATTAAAGAAGGCAAAAAAATTATAGACAGTATCATATAGTCCTGCAATATGCAGGCGGGAGGGGGTATGCCTCGCATTAAAAAAATAACAGCAAGAGAAGTGTTGGATTCCCGCGGTTTTCCCACCGTGGCGGCAGATGTACTACTGGATGACGGTACCGTAGGTACAGCCAGTGTGCCCAGCGGGGCGTCCACCGGCTCGCACGAAGCACTGGAACTGAGGGACGGCGGCGAACGCTACAACGGCAAAGGCGTGCTTAAAGCCGTAGCCAATGTGGAGCGCATTTCCCAACAACTGGCTGGTATGAACCCGTATGACATACGCTTAATTGATGACAGCCTGCTTGCTTTAGACGGCACCGAAAACAAAAGCAACCTGGGCGCCAACGCTATGTTGGCGGTGTCTATGGCGGTTTTGCGTGCCGGCTGCCACCACGCCCACACGCCTTTGTATAAACATCTGCGTAACGTGTATGAACTTAAACAAGATACTTACCTGCTGCCCGCTCCTATGCTTAACATCATTAATGGCGGCAAACACGCAGACTCCGGCCTAGACGTACAGGAATTTATGATTTTGCCGCTGCACTTTGCGTCCTTTTCGCTAGCGCTGCGCGCCGCCAGCGAGACCTACCACAGTTTAAAAAATTTACTCAAAGAACAAGGTATGGTCATAGCGGTGGGGGACGAAGGTGGGTTTGCCCCCAAAATCACCAAACACGAAGACGTGTTTAAAACCATTTTATCCGCCGCCAAAAACGCGGGATACCCGCAAATGGCCCTGGCCGTGGATTGTGCCGCCAGCGAATTTTATAAAGACGGGCATTATCATTTTGAAAAATCTACCTACACCGCCCAAGAAATGACGGATATTTACACAGATTGGTACAAAAAATATCCGCTCCTTTCCATCGAAGACCCCTTACAGGAAGACGACTGGGCAGGCTGGGCCTACATCACCCAAAAACTAGGCAAAAAAATTAACCTGGTGGGGGATGATTTATTTGTTACCAACCCGCATCGCCTGCAAAAGGGGATAGAGCAGAAAACAGCCAACTCCATTTTAATTAAGCTAAACCAAATAGGTACCGTATCGGAAACGGTGGACGTGATACAAAAAGCACACGCTAATGGTTATACAACCATCGTATCGCACCGTTCCGGCGAAACGGAAGACAGCTTTATTGCAGATTTGGCGGTGGCCGTTAATGCAGGGGCCATTAAAACAGGTGCCCCGGCACGTGCGGAGCGTACAGCCAAATACAACCGGCTGCTTCAAATTGAGTTGGAATTGGGAGAACAGGCCGTCTATGCCAAAGACGCCGTATTTAAAAAATGATTTCCAATGAATTAAGACGTTTCATCCAAAAAAACAAAAAACCGCTGCTGGGGGCCGTTGTGCTCCTGGCAGTGATTTTTGCTTTTTTAGGCGGAAGCATTTTAAGTTTATTTCATAATAAATCTGAACTAAAAAAACTAAACCGCCAAACCGTTCAATTAGATGAAGAGTATCAGCGCCTCTCGCAAAAATTAAACCTTTTAAAAAAAGAAGACCCCCAATATCTGGAACACCTGGCCCGCACCCGTTACCACATGACAAAACCGGGCGAGATGGAATTTCGTTTTCAAACCAAATAACCGCAAGGAGCAACCTTATGCACATTGATATTTTAAACCTGGGCCCTATGGATAACTGCACTTATCTGATTACCGAAGGGCAAGACGCCCTGCTGATAGACCCCGCCTGGGACATAAATTTTATAGAACATACGCTTAAGACCAAAAACTTAAATTTATTAGCCGTATTGTTTACGCACGGGCATTTTGACCACGTTAAATTTTCGCAAGAGTTGCTAAAAGCCCACGGTTTAAAAGCTTATATTGAAGGGCAGGACGCCAACTTAAGCGGCATAGACCCTGAATATCTGCATACTTATTCGGGCGAGCAAAACCTGCAAATTGGCCCGTTTAACGTTCACATTATTCCCACTCCGGGGCATACGGCAGGCGGAGTTTGCATACAAATAGAAAACGCCGTATTTACGGGGGACACCTTATTCCCCGGTGCGTGCGGACGGGTGGACTTGCCGTCTTCCAACCCGCGCGATATGCGCAAAAGCCTGCTGCGCCTTTCCAAACTGCCGGACGATACTCAAATTTTTGCCGGCCACAGCTATGGGGGCAAATCCAGCTCATTTATCAGCTATGAACGCCTGAACAACCCCTTTATGCGTAACGCCATAAAAGACGAGGCTATACTCTAATGCACCCCATACTCTTTAAAATAGGCTCTTTTGAAATGGCCAGCTACGGCCTAATGACAGCCTTGGGTTACGGGGCGGCGGCTTGGTATTTGTTGCGTAAAATAAAGCAAACCCAACTAGATAAAGATACCTTTTGGAATTTAATTTTTATTGCCTTTGTTGGGGCGTTGGTGGGCAGCAAACTGCTGTATATTATTGTTTCTTGGCCGCTGCTGGGAGACACCTTGGCCGAAAAATTAACCAATATTGTGCAAAATTTCCGGTACGGGTTTGTGTTTTTTGGCGGGATGATTGTATCAGTCGGCTCGCTTATATGGTACATCAAAAAGAAAAAACTGCCGCTTTTACCCACCGCGGACTTTTTAATTACCGGCGTACCCTTAGGGCACGCACTAGGGCGGGTGGGCTGCTTTTTGGCCGGTTGCTGTTACGGACGGCCGACGGGCTCCTCTTTTGGCGTGGTATTTACTAACCCCGATACCTTGGTTCCGCCCGAACTGCGCGGCATACACCTGCACCCCACCCAGCTTTACGAAGCCGCAGGCAACATCCTTTTATTTGTTTGGCTGCACTATGCTTCCAAACGCAAGCACAAACCGGGCAGTGTATTGCTGCAATATGTTATTGGTTACGCCGCGATGCGGTTTGTGATAGAGTTTTTTAGAGGGGATTACCGCGGTGCATACATTTTGGGGATGTCCCCCTCCCAGGCGTTAGCCGTTTGCACGGTAGTGGCGGCGGCGTACGTATATTGGTTTTTTATGAAGGAGCCGAAAAATGGCTGAAAAGAAAAAAATTATTTTTGACGGCTATTCCCGCCGTTTAGACGTTTTTGTGTGCGACGAGCTGGAGAAGTTTCCCCGCTCTCTTATTCAACGCCTGATTAAAGACGGCAAAGTAACGGTTAACGGAAAAGCAGTAAAACCCTCCTGGCCGCTTACCCCCGGAGAAACGATAGAAATAGAATTGCCCTCTAATCAAAAAACACAAACCTCTTTAAAAGATTTAATGATTTATGATGACGAGGACTTCTTTGTCATCATTAAGCCGGCCGGTATGTTGGTACACCCGCAAAGCCCTATTTGGGAAACCAACCCCGAAGCCGTATTTACCTTTGAGGAGACCTTGGTTTCCGTTATTCTGGCCAATCCGCCCCAAGGGTTTGATGACTCCACCCCCCGTGCGGGCTTGGTGCACCGCTTAGACAGAGAAACCAGCGGCGTAATGCTGGTGGCAAAAAATGCTATCTTTCAAAACTGTATGACGGAACTTTTTGCCCAACGCCAGGTACGCAAAACCTATCATTCCATCGCCTGCGGTGAAATTCCAGACGATGAAGGCGTGATAGACGTACCCATTGGCCGCGTAGCGGGCGGCAAAATAAAAGCCTCCGATTTAGGGCGTGAAGCCATTACCGAATACAAAGTACTGGAACGCAAAAACGGTTTTACCCGCGTGCAACTGCACCCGGTTACCGGGCGCACCAACCAGCTGCGTGTGCATTTAAGCTGGCTGGGTTACCCGGTGTTGGGGGATTGGCTGTACAAAGGGGCCACGGCACCGCGCCTGATGTTGCACTCCCGCCAGGTGGAATTTAACCACCCGTACACCGGTAAAAAACTAAAGTTTGAAGCCCCGGTTCCGGCTGATTTTACCACCGCGTGGAAAGAAGTCACCCAAAATAAAAAATAAATTTTGGCCTGTTTAAACTTGTTAATACAAACACCCCCCGGCATTAAACCGGGGGGTGTTTATGTCTAAACCACAACATACAAAAACAAAAAACTTCAGCAGAAAATACAGCCCTATTTTATGCAAAAAAACACCCCCTGTTTAAGCAGGAGGTGGAATGACTATTTATAACGGTTTTTGATACAGCCGGTAGCGTTTGCTCTGCCAACAGCCGCATTCCAATATCCCGCGGATAATGCCTTGGTTGTCTTCCAATACCCAGGAAAGTTCCGCCTCGTTCCATACCGCTACACCGTGGTCTATAATGTGTTTAATTAAAATTAAATCAATCCCGCGGTGGCGATACTCAGGCGCTACACCCAACATAATAAGCCGTGCGTCTTTAATCCGCCGCCACGCCCACAACGCCTTTAATACGCGCCACGGGTTAGCCAGGGAACCTTTCAACTCCTTTAAAACGTGGTTCATATTGGGTATGGCAATGTAAAACCCGGCTGGTACGCCGTCCACTTCCAGCACGCAGGTGCCTTCCGGGCGTACGATCATTTTTAATTCTTGCACCATATCGGCCATTTCCTGTTCGCGCATCGGCACAAAGCCCCAGTTATCGGCCCAGGCTTTGTTATAAATATCCCGGATAATTTGCGCTTCTTTTTCTATATTTTTTAAATCAATGCGGCGTAGAGTAATGCCTTTTTGCCGCGCGCAGCGGGCACATACTTTTAAAAACCGGTCGGAAAATTTTTCATTTTTACTGCGTTGGAAAGCCAATACGTCTTTTACTTTGCTAAACCCTTCCGCCGTGATTAAATCGGCATAATAAGGATGGTTGTACGGCATCATAATGGCGGGCATTTTATCAAAACTGTCCACCAATAACCCATATACGTGGTTGCTGGACGGATTGGCCGGCCCGCGCATTGCATTTACCCCGCGCGAACGCAGCCAGTTTTCAGCTGCTTCAAATAAAGCGTGGGAAACATCCGTATCTTCTTCACAATCAAAAAAGCCAAAAAAACCTATGTGTTCTTTATGATATTCGTTATGAGCGCGGTTTACCAACGCCATTATACGCCCGGCGATTTTGCCGTCTTTATACGCTAAAAACATTTTGTTTTCGGCGTGCGTCCAAAAGGCATTATTGGGCAAGAGTAATTTGCGGGTATCGGCCTTTAACTCCCCCACCCAATACGGATCATTCTTATAAAGCTGGAAAGGATAATCAATAAACTCATTTAAATTTTTAGCGTTTACTTCTTTTATTTCCACATTCATAATTTGCCCACTTTATTCATCATTCTTATCTTGGCCTACATAATCTAAGACCAAAACAATATCAATACCAGCCCACACACCAACGACCCAATTCCATGGAGAAGGAATCAAACAAGCACTTAAAAATATTATTACCAATAAAACGCTACAAACATTAATAGCTCCTCTCATTGTAGAAGCTTTAAGTAGTCTTGATAAAACAAAAAGAAACAATAAATTTCCTATAACTATTAAAAAATTCATTATATTTTTATAAACCCCATTTTAATTTTAAAATTTAAAATGGGGTTTTGTCATCTGATAAATTTATTTTATTATGCCAACCTCACGCCCCGCTTGGGCAAACGCTTGGATGATTTTTTCAACGTGTTCATCCGTATGCGTGGCCATCAGCGTAAGACGCATAAGCGCCTGGCCTGGAGGCACAGCCGGGCTAACCACCGGGTTAGAAAAGATGCCTTGCTCGTGCAACGAGCGCCACATCTTAAAGCAGTTTTCGTTGCTGCCTACGTGCACCGGAATAACAGGCGTCGTGCTGTGGCCCAAATCAAAACCTAATTCGCGCAAACCGGCTTTTAATTTATCCGTTAAGCGGAATAAATTATCCCGGCGGGAAGTATCGTTTTCAATAAGTTCCAACGCTTTGGTGATGGAGGCAACAGAAGCCGGAGGCAAAGCCGCAGAAAAAATTTGGCTGCGGGCATTGTGGCGGATATAATGGATAATGTCTTCATCCCCCACTACAAAGCCGCCCACCGTGGCAAAAGTTTTAGAGCAGGTGCCCACCACCAAGTCCACCTCGCCGTTTTCTAGGCCGAAATACTCGCAGGTGCCGCGGCCCGTTTTGCCGATAATACCCGTGGCGTGGGCGTCATCCACAATAATACGCGCCCCGTATTTTTTGCCGATTTTTACAATGTCGGGCAAGGGGCAGATGTCCCCTTCCATACTAAATACGCCGTCCACAATAATCAATTTACCGGCTTCTTCCGGCAGTTTAGAGAGGACGCGTTCCAAATCCGCCATATCATTGTGTCTAAAACGCACCATTTCACCTTCGGACAGTTTTACCCCGTCCAAAATGCTGGCGTGGTCTAATTTATCCACAATGGCATAATCGCCTTTTTTGAGCAAGCAGGATACAACCCCCAAGTTCATCTGGTACCCGGTGGAAAAAATCAACCCCGCCTGTTTGCGCTTAAAGCGCGCAATGCGCTGTTCCAATTCATCAGCGGCTTTGGTGTTCCCGTTCAAAAAGCGGGAACCGGCACAACCGGTACCGTATTTTAAAGCAGCTTCTGCAGCAGCTTTTTTCATTTCCGGGTCATTAGCCAAACCCAAGTAGTTATTGGAACCGGCCATAATATACGTTTTGCCGCCGATAACCACTTCCGGCCCTTGCGCAGATTCCAACGGCTGGAAATAGCCGTAAATACCCATACGCATAGCCAATTTGGCGTCTTTATAATTTCTGCATTTCTCAAAAATATCAGACATTTTATCTATCCCTTTGGCAAAAAGCCAAGCCCGCCCGCGCCATACAGCACAGCGTGCCCGGCCTTATTTACTTACCTTTTTAATAATATTGGTGGTGGAACGGCCTTTCAAAAGGGCAAAACGAACCACTTTTTTTGCAAACTCGCGCCCGACTATTTCGGAAGGTTTATAGTCCCCCCCTTTCACAAGTACGTCCGGCTGAACAAGTTTAATCAAATTGTACGGTGTGTCTTCTTCAAAAATACATACGGCGGACACACTCTCCAACGCCGCCAGTACCAAAGCTCTGTCCGCCTGCGTGTTTACCGGGCGGGTGGGCCCTTTTAAGCGCCGTACGGACTCATCACTGTTCATGCCTACTACCAGCACGTCCCCTTTTGCACGCGAAAACTCCAGCACACTCACGTGCCCCGCGTGTAAAATATCAAAACACCCGTTGGTAAACACTATTTTGCGGCCTTGCGCGCGCTGCTCTTCCACAAATTTTTTGAGCGTGCGCCGCCCCATTATTTTATTTTTTGCTTTCACTGGCTTTTTTGTCCTCGGCCATCATACGTTCAATCAGGCCGGTATCCATATTCCCGGCTACAAAATCCGGGTTGTTTACTATTTTTTGATGAAAAGGAATGGTGGTTTCCACCCCGCCAATTTTAAATTCGCCCAAGCAACGGCGGCAGCGGTTTAACAGTTTTTCTCTGTCCGGCGCCGTTACAATCAATTTGGCAATCAGGCTGTCATAATAGCTGGGAATGGTGTACCCCGTATATACGTGGCTATCCACCCGTACCCCCAAACCGCCGGCCGGAATCCATTCCGTAATGGTACCGGGGCAGGGAGTAAAATTAAGTTCGCTGTTTTCAGCATTTATGCGGTGTTCAATGGCGTGGCATTTTACCGCACCGGCTTCTTTTTGCGTCACGTGCAGTGGCTCACCCTGGGCTATTTGGATTTGCATTTTTACCAAATCATACCCGCAAACGGATTCCGTTACCGGGTGCTCCACCTGCAGGCGGGTGTTTACTTCCATAAAATAAAATTCTTTATTCTGCGCCATTAAAAATTCCACCGTACCTACACCGCGGTAATTGGCGGCTTTGGCTAAGCGGCAGGCAGCTTCCTGCAATTTGGCGCGGGTGGCTTCGTCCACAAACGGAGAGGGTGATTCCTCCACCAATTTTTGGTGACGGCGCTGCATACTGCAGTCGCGCTCGGCAAAGGCCACCACGTTGCCGTAATTGTCGGCCGCCATTTGCACTTCAATATGGCGCGGGTTTAAAACCAACTTTTCAAAATACATACGGTCGTCGCCAAAGTTGGCTTTAGCTTCACCCTGAGCGGTTTTCATCATACGGTCAAGGTCTTCTTCGCGCAAACACTCGCGCATACCTTTCCCGCCGCCGCCCAAGGCGGCTTTAATCATAATAGGAAAGCCAATTTTGCGGGCCACTTCGTGATAGTTTTTACCTACTACACCGTCAGAACCGGGCGTTATGGGCACCCCGCCTTTTAAAGCAATCTCACGCGCGGTGGATTTAACACCTAACATTTCAATAGCCTCAGCCGTCGGCCCGATAAACACCAGCCCCGCTTTGGTTACAGCGCGGGCAAAATCCGCATTCTCAGATAAAAAGCCATAACCGGGGTGAACCGCGTCCGCCCCTGTTACCTTGGCCGCGGTTACTACTGCGTCTATATCCAAATAACTCATAGAAGACGGCGCCGCACCAATACAAACAGCTTCATCCGCCATACGCACGTGCAAAGAGTTGCGATCCGCCTCTGAATAAATAGCTACGGACTTGATGTTCATTTCCCGCAGCGTGCGAATAACACGCAAAGCAATTTCGCCACGGTTTGCAATTAAAACTTTTTTAAAGGGAGTAATGGTTACTTTGGCAGTCATAAACAGCGCTCCTAGGGTTCAATAAAAAACAAAGGCTGGTTAAATTCCACCGGTTTACTGTCTTCGGCCGCAATTACGCGCAGCTTGCCAGACACCGGCGCCGTAACAGGATGCTGTTTGGAAACGCTTTCCACCACGCCCAAAGAATCCCCTTCTTTTACACTGTCGCCTTCTTTTAAAACCAGATTTTTACCCTTGGCGGCCGTTTTGTAAATGCCGATAGCCGGCGCACATACCGCAGAAAGAGAGCAAGTAAACTTTGCCGGTTCGGGCAAGGCTTCTTTGGTTTTTACTTCAATGGAGTCTCCGTCTTTTTCATAACAAAATTCAGCCAAATCAGTAGTTTTAAGCCAATCGGTCACTTCTTTAATTAACTTTGTATCCATGGTTTCCTCTGGTTGATAACTTAAAAATCTTATTTTTTATTTTACCATTTTTATGCGCCCTTCGCACCCGGGTCTAATCATTTTCTCTTTCAGCCAAACCCGCCAAAAAATGCTAACTTGCTTGATATGAAAAGAATAATCCAAGTTCTGCACTTGTTGTTTTGGCTGGCGCTGTGCCAGCTGCCCGGCTTAGTAGGGGCCCCGGCCGTAAAGGCCAATTTGCAGTGGTATCACGCCTTAACTCTGCCGCCTTTAAACCCACCGGATGCCGTGTTTGGCCTGGCGTGGGGGATATTGTACTTGCTGCTGGGAACATGCGCCTGGCTGATTTTTAAACAAGGGTATCGTTCACAAAAAAAGCTTTTCTCTCTTTTTATTATACAACTTGTACTAAACAGTTTATGGACACCCTTGTTTTTTGAACTGCATAAACTGGGGCCGGCTTTGGTGCTGCTATTAGTAATGATAGCCCAAGTATTGTGGCTGCAAAAAGAATTGCTGCCCAAGCATAAAAAAACAGCCTGGTTAATGCTGCCTTATACCGCGTGGCTGGGGTTTGCGGCTTATTTAAATGCCGCTTTTTACCTGCTTAACCGTTAAGGCCGCGCAAAAGCCTAAACCCTTCTGTTAAAACGAAAAAGGCCCGCGTGATACGCGGGCCTTTACAATAAAACAAACCTTTAGCGCTTGCGGTATTTGTTTACTAAATCCACCCCTAATTTCATGGCGCGGTAGAAGGTGCTGTCCAACAAGGTGGAGACATTTTCCACTAAATCAAACGCCGGGCGGGTTTTTTCCACATTTTCAGCGGTCACCACGGTCAAATACTCCACCGATTCGGCCGTGCGGTACAGCTGAATCATCGTACGCACCACAAAAAACACCATTACCACAAATGCCACCACGGCAACTAAAACACACCATTGATAAAAATCCATAAGGCCCCCTTTTCTTTTTTTAAATTAAATCAGTTTCACGCCAAAGCGTCAAGGGGGTTAAAAAAAGAAAAAAGACCTATTTTTAATTCTGGGCCCATAGCTCCTTTTTTATTTTTTAGAAGAGAACAAACCAAAAACGGGGTTTTGAGCTACAACTTTTGACCGCGCTTTACCTACCGCCTGGTAAACGGATTTTAACTATTTTTTAAGCAAAAACAAAACCCGTTTTAACCTATTTTAAACTTATGTTTGACAAACCCTTTTTTATAAATAATAATGTTTCTTAGCCTGTTTTTAAACATCCTTTAAGAACAAGTTTTTTCGCTTTTTTATTTCATTACAACACCTTCTAAAAACGCCTCCGGCCACGGGGAACGGGCCGGGGAGAGGGGGCGCATAAATTGTTTGCGCAGCGGATACCTAGGATTGGAAAATATTATGGAAAACGCAGAAGTCATCACCAGTATTGTCAAAAGGGATGGTTCTACCCAACCTTTTGACCCCAAAAAGATTACTAAGGCCATTGCAAAAGCGGCAGAAGCTACCGGAGAGTTTGACCTAGAAACCGCAAAAAAACTGACTATCCGCGCCATAAACATTATCCAACAACTTTATGCGGACACCATCCCCAACGTGGAAAACGTACAGGATATTGTGGAAGACGTATTGCTTACCTCTAACCACCATAAAACGGCTAAAGCCTACATCCTGTACCGCGATCAGCACGCCCGTATGCGTGAAATTTCGTCCAAATTTAACGTAGATTTAGTAGATCAATACCTGCAAAAGATTGACTGGCAAGTAAACGAAAACAGCAATATGGGGTATTCCTTGCAGGGGCTTAACAACTATATTTCTTCCGAAATCAGCAAAGTATATTGGTTAAATAAGATTTATCCGGAAAATGTACGCCGTATGCATTCGGAAGGTGATTTCCATTTGCACGACTTGGGCCTGTTGGGTGCATACTGCGTCGGCTGGGATTTGCAAGACTTGCTGTTAAGCGGTTTTAAAGGCGTGGTGGGTAAAGCAGAAAGTAAACCCGCCAAACACTTACGCACCGCTTTGGGCCAAGTAGTAAACTTTTTCTATACGTTGCAGGGCGAAAGCGCCGGCGCGCAGGCTTTTAGCAATTTTGATACCTTACTAGCGCCGTTTATCTATTACGATAAATTAACTTATGAAGAAGTAAAACAGGCCTTGCAGGAGTTTTTATTTAACGTAAACGTACCTACCCGTGTAGGGTTCCAAACGCCGTTTACCAACTTAACGTTGGATTTGACCGTGCCGTCTTATTACAAAGACCAGCCGGTCATTATTGGCGGCAAACTGCAGGACAAAACGTATGGGGAATTCCAGGCCGAAATGGATATGCTCAACCGCGCCTTCTGCGAAGTAATGCTGGCCGGTGACGCCAAGGGCCGCGTGTTTACGTTCCCTATCCCCACCTACAACATCACCAAAGATTTTGACTGGGACAACCCCAAACTTACCCCCCTGTGGGAAATGACGGCTAAGTACGGTATCCCGTATTTTGCAAACTTCATCAATTCCGATATGAACCCGGAAGATGCCCGTTCTATGTGCTGCCGGTTGCGTATCGACAACCGCGAACTTAGAAAACGCGGCGGCGGGTTATTCGGTTCTGCTCCGCTTACGGGTTCCATTGGCGTAGTAACCATCAACTTGCCGCGTTTGGGATATTTGTCTAAAGATGAAGATGAATTCTTTAAAAACTTAAAAGACCGGATGGAAGTGGCCAAAACCAGCTTGGAAATTAAACGTAAAGTTATTGAACGTTTTACCGCCGGTAATTTGTATCCGTATATGAGTTTTTACCTGCGCACCATCAAACAGCGCTTTAACGAATACTGGAAGAACCACTTCTCCACCATTGGCTTGGTGGGCTTAAACGAAGCTTCCATCAACTTAATTGGGGAAGACATCGGTACGGAAAAAGGCCGCGCCTTTGCCGAAAAAACGCTTACGTTTATGCGTGAAACCTTAGTAAAATTTCAGGAAGAAACTGGCAACAACTACAACTTGGAAGCCACCCCGGCCGAAGGTACCTCTTACCGTTTGGCCAAACTGGATAAAGAACGCTACCCAGAAATTATCTGCGCCAACGAAGCCTTATACAAACAAGGGCATCAGCCGTTCTATACCAACTCTTCCCAGCTGCCTGTAAACTATACGGACGACGTATTTGAAATGCTTGACTTGCAAAGCACCATTCAAGCCAAATACACCGGCGGCACGGTACAGCACATCTTTACCGGGGAAAGAATAAAAGATTTGGAAGCGATGAAGAAATTCATCAAAACCGTGTGCGAAAAATACACTTTACCGTATTTTTCCATCACGCCTACGTTCAGCGTCTGCCCCAAATGCGGCTACATTGAAGGCGAACATTTTGAATGCCCCAAATGCAAAGCCGAACGTATGCAGGAGCTGGAACATCAAATTAAACTGCTGGAAGAACAGCTTTACAGCAAATAGTATTACCTTTTTTAGGTTAAAAATAATCTAAAAAAGCAGTTGTAACCGTGCGTGTAAAAGCGCTATGCTGTATATATAGGCCGCGTACGGCCAACAAGAAGTATGGATGTATTTAGGAGAAAGAAAATGACCGCTCAAGAAAGACAAGTAGTAGAAAACAAAATTTCCGAACTTAAAAAAGAATTGAACGAAGTACACGGTTCTAAATGTGAAGTGTACTCCCGCGTGGTGGGGTATTTGCGCCCGGTACAGAACTGGAACAAAGGCAAAAAAGAAGAATTTGCTATGCGCAAAACGATGCACGTTGAATGCGGATGCGATAAATAAGGTTATTTTCTAAAGGCATAGGCTTCTATGAAAATTGGCGGGTTGATTAAATTTACATTGATAGACTTTCCGGGCCGTCCGGCCGCCGTGGTGTTTACGCAGGGGTGTAACTTTCGCTGCCGCTACTGCCATAACCCGGAACTGGTTTACCCCCACCTTTTTTTAGAACCTATGCCTGAAGAAGACTTATTTGCCTTTTTAAAGCGCCGGCAAGGCACGCTGGAAGGCGTGGTAATTACCGGCGGAGAACCCACCTTACACGAAGAGATTCTGGATTTTACGGCCAAAATAAAACAAATGGGCTTTGCCATTAAATGGGACACTAATGGCACACGGCCCGAGATGTTGCGGGAAGCCTATCAACGCAAGTTATTAGATTATGTGGCCATGGACTTAAAAGCCCCGCTGGAAAAATACTCGGCCATTACCGGAGTAGATTTTAACCCGGAAATCATCAAAGAGTCTATGAAACTCATCAAAGAATCCGGTGTTCCCTACCAATTCCGTACCACCTATGATAAAGAAGTACTGACGGATGAAGATATTTCCGCCATACGCTCTTTAACCGACGAACAACACTACCGCGTGCAGGAATGCCTGCCCGTAACCAAAGAAAAAGCCGCCCTTAAGGTAATGCATAAAGAGCTGTAGTTCTTTTTCTGCTACTTGGCTGAAATTTTAAAACCCCTAATTTGGGCCCTAATACCCCTTTGGAAAAGCAATATTGTAAACAGAGAAGGGGATGGCAAAAGACTGCCCTGTTAATACTAGCACCTCGTATTGGGATTTACATCCGCCCATAAAAGAGACTATTTCCACAAGGTGTATCCCCAATTATCGGGGTTACGGGTGGGTTGAGTGTCCCCCGTTAAACTGACGCACACTTTTTGGGCCACGTTTTCATTTTCTCCGTCAAAAACTCTTCTACAATAACAAAAAATCAATTCTCCCTGCAAAATAACAACACCTCAGGTAAAACTGGGGTGTTGTTATAATTCTATGTCAATTGTTAGAAGGCTTACAGGGCGTTCCGTCCCCCCAGATGTCACCTGCTTTTTGTCCATTATTACAACACCCTTCAACCCAACCAATACTCTCATCTACACCACAAAAATCAGCACATAAATCAGCTCCGCCCTTATTTGCAGCAACACATAAGGTATAGTCGCTTTGATAATAACGGCTTAAAAAATAGTCATACTGTAAAGAGCTCTGATTACCTGAAGAATCTTTATCCATACGTGTAGCATTTGCATATCCTTCTGTAAATGGTTGCTCTCCTATTAAGAGAATTTCAAAACCATTTCCACCATTCCCTGTTACAGGATTTCCTTTGGTAAAATAAGTAGAGCCCGTTGCTCCTTTAGGAGACACATCCAATGCTGAAAAATTTCTTACATATTTATTACTTTGTAAAAATTTTCTACGTTGTGCTTGTGCAATATTAGCCAACAATGTCTCTGCTTCGGACATGCGGGCCCTTTCTACCGCCTTAAAATATTGTGGCATGGCCATTGCCGACAAAATACCAATGATAAGGACTACTACCAATAATTCAATCAATGTGAACCCCTGTTTCTCGTTCAACATAATTTTTCTCCTTAATACTATATTTCTTATTTATTTTCAAATACAAACTTTTAGCACCACTACTAACAACTCTATAAGCGTAAATCCGGCATTTTTTTGCATCACTGCTACCCCCCTGCTAACATTACACAAAACCCACTATATCAAAAAAAAAAAACAAAGCAAGGCCCGGTTAAGAAACAACTTTCAAACTATGTAAAAACTAATTACACAACAAAGACCCCTTGAACTAAAGCCCAAGGGGAAGAAGGTGACAAAAAACAGTTTTACAGTCTATATCTACCACAGCCTATATACATCAGCGCCAATAACAGTTCCTGATGGCTCGCTACGCCCGCTTAAACTTTTACATATACGAGTTGCCATATCTTTATTACCATAAAAAGCATAACAGCTGGCATAACTTTGGGGCGAATAGAAATAATACAATCCCACCCCGGGAATACGGCTATCAGTAGCTACAACATACCGCCCCTCATCTAAATGCGCAGTAGAATAACCTTTTCCATCCAGATAGCACCATTTTTCATGCACTCCAGTACCATAAGAGGAACATGTAACATCTAAATCACGAATATCCTGTGCATAGCTGCCGTGCTCCATATAATAGCGTTCTTGTGCTTGCTGAATAGAACGTAACATTGGGATAAGCGCCGCTATGCGCGTTTTGGCTACTGCCACCTGATATTGCGGCAAAGCTACCCCGGCTAAAATACCTATTATTAGCACCACTACTAACAACTCTATAAGCGTAAATCCGGCATTTTTTTGCATCACTGCTACCCCCCTGCGAGCATTACACAAAACCCACTATATCAAAAAAAAAAAACAAAACAAGACCCGGTTAATAAATAACGAGCAAACACAAAACAACATAAACCAACAACAGTCCGCTAGAGTATTTTATCTCCTAATTCCATATTACTTTACTTGCAAATTATACCTTTATCTTCCCGATCTTAGTCCTAGCAATAAAAAATCCGCCCTGTACAAACAGGGCGGATTTAAAACCGTCAAAAATGTTTATTTTACGTCTCTTTCTATGTTCTGGGCCCAAGCGTCCAATTCGTACTGCAAGGAACCATACACGTTTACGCTTTCCATAGCCACAAAACGGGAAACTACTAAATTCTGTTTGCTGTAACCGGTTTTAATGGGTTTGTTAATTTCGTGGCTGACAAGCGCCGCCAAAGCCGGGTTGATTTTGCGCAAAGCGTTGTGTTCATCCATTACACTCGCCAAGGTTTGCAGAATAAAAGACGGGTTGTACTCTTTGGCAGAAGCAATGTATTGGCGGGCCGTATCCAAACGGCTCAACACTAGCTGAGCAGCAGGGCTTTTTAAAGAGGCAGATTCATCCTTTTGCAGCTGAGCCGCCCACACATTAAAATCATCCTGTACAGAACCTTGCAATACAACGCTTTCGCGGTTAATCAACTGGGTAATGGTTAACGTTTCCCCCCAGCCGGTTTTAAACGGAGCATTTACTTCTACCGCAGCCGCTTGCGCCGCCGATACAGACACATTGCGCAATGCCTGGTAAGCATCCATCACTTTTACCAAAGACTGAAATACCCAGTTAAATTTAGGTTCCTTCATACGGGCGATTTCATCCTTTGCAGCTACGCTGGAAGTTAAAACGGCTTTTTCCAAAGCGCGCAAATCTTGTTTTTTGGCTGCCACGGCTTTTTGCAACGCGGCGTTTACGGTATCAGTTTCCCCCGCCGGGAAGTAAGCGGACGGAAACGCAAAAACGGAGCTGGCTACCAACACTGCCATTACAGAGAAAACAATTCCTTTTTTCATATACTCTCCTTATTTTAAAACGACTTCTTACTATTAGGATAAAATTTACCACGTTATGAAACAAGAGACTTTAGACCTATATCCCCCCTAGGCCCTTTTTAGGCCTTGTTTGTGCGGGCATTTTTCTTATCAATACCCCTTTTCTCTCCTTTCACCCCTCTTCCCTAAACGCCATTAGGACAAAGCACCTTTTTATTTCCGCGGCTCCTTCTCTGCCAAAAACGGCTATAAAAAACCCCCGCTTTAGGCGGGGGTTACTATAATACCAGAATACCAGTGACTAGCTAATAAAGGAACTGGCCTTTTTCATAAACGGTTATTATTTTACCGTTTTTTAAGCGGGCCTGAACCAGTTTGTCCTCCGTATTAATCAAGTCCCAATGCAAAGCGGAAGAATTAAAACCCAGTTTCTTTTTTAACGAGGCGGAAAGCTTGGAAACATCCCCTGCGTAAGTATCCGCATAGCTGGCACCTACGGCTACGTGGCAGTTGCCGTAGCGGCCGCCAAAGTTTTCATCGTACAAAATGTCGGCCATAAATTTGGTAATTTTTGAAAAACGCCTATCCGTAAGAGAAAACTCCCCTATTTGGCAGGCGCCTTCGTCCATAGCCAACATCTTGCGCACAAAATTTTGCCCTTGCTGGGCGGTGGCTTTTACGGCGCGGCCGTCCTTAAACTCCAGCCGGATTCCTTTCACATAATTACCACTGCGATAAGAAGACAAATCCGCAAAATACACGCCGCGCGTACCGCGCCAATCGGGCGAGGTAAAAATTTCAAAAGACGGGATATTACACCCCCCGCCGGATACAAAACGGCGCTGCTCGCCCAGCAACACTTCAAAATCCATATTGGCGGACTGCACGCGGAACGTCTCCACCGGTAAAGAAGACAGCCATTTGGCAATTTCTTCCATCTGGCCGGTAACCTCCTGCCATTTTTTTACCGGGTCTTTTTCGTTCAAATAACAAGCCCGGGCTATTTGGGCGGCATATTCTTTTAGGCTCAACCCGGCCCGTTTAGCCAGTTCCGGCGTGGGGTAGTTGCAAAGCGTCCAAGAAAAAAGCCCCTGCTGCTCACGCTTGTCTAAAATTTCCCGCAAGGGTTTGCGCGCCACGGCGGCTTGGCCAAGGCGGGCGGGATTGGTGTGTTTTAAAGCGGTTAAATCTGCCGGGGCTCTTACAGAAATAAGCCCGTTGATGCCTTGCTGGAAAGATTTTTCACCCGGGGGCAAAAAAACAAGTTGTTTGTCATCGGCTGTGGTATAAAAGGCTTGGGCAAAGGGTTCCGGGTTGTCTTGCCGGGCGATTACATTTAATTTGTCTTCCAGCAGCTTTTTATACAAAACCTGCGCCAGCGGAAGGGCTAACGGCTCATAGCGCAGCAAAACCACATCATACGGTTTAAATTGGCCATTACGGCGGGCCGTTTTTAAGGCCCAGATCATAACGTCTGCATATTTTGCAATTTGAGTATTGGTTAAAGACATTGGTTTCCCCCTCGGTAATTATAATGTTATAATACAAAAAAAGACACCGGGAGAAAAAATGAAAAAACTTATTTTGTCCGCCGTGCTGGTTTTTGCCGCTGCTGCACTATGGGCTGATGTGTCCCCCAAACCGGAAATGCAGTTTTCTTTTATCTACAACACCCAAACCCATCCTCGTATTGCACCGGACGCCAGCGAACAAATCCAATGCCAAGACAACCAATGTATGGAACCCAAACCGCTGGGAACGTATGGTTTACAAAAGTTGTATTGCTCGGCGGAAAAATGTTTTTCCATTGCATACGGATACGCCCCCTACCAAAAGTTGATTATCGGCTTTGAAGACGGCTCCAAAAAAGAAAGTCAAATTTTTAAAACGCCTTCTGCCCTGCGTTCCAGCTTTGATGTGTATGTAGAAAAAGACGGGTTAACGGTTGCTCTTTCCCCGGAACAAAAACCTTACAGCAATATTACACGTAAAGACGCTTGGGCCTCTTTACTCATTATTTTAATTTTAGAGTTAGCCGCCGCCTGGGCCTCCATTTCCTATATGCACAAACCGCTGCGTATTTTATACGCCGTTGCAGCAGCAAATGTATTAAGTATGTTTGCTACGTGGTTCTTTTTGGCGGGCTACATACGCGAAACGGCTTTCTTGTGGATTTTCTGCCTGCTTTTTGAAAGTGTGTTTATTTGGCTGTTCAACCGCAAATATTTAACGCTCACCAACTCTTTTAACTTAAGTTTGGCTATGAACGTAACCAGTTATTCACTGGGAATGATGATTTCCTTTTGGATAGCCCCTTGGTTGTTTTAACCCCCCTTTTATAAAAAGGCCCCCTGCTTATACAGGGGGCTTCTTTTTTAAAATTTTTACTTGGCTTCATGTTACCGGCTATACCCAACCGCCAAAATACGGCCTTAAAAAGTGCCGGATATTTTTAAAGAGGGGTTTTATTCCCTGTTTTATAACCATAAAAACCCCCGCATTAAGCGGGGGTTATGGTTTTAAAAACATTCCAGCGAAACGGCCATCACCATCATTCCGGCCACCACACCCCAAATAACTTTGTGTCCGTCTCCATATTCGTGTGCGGTTGGCAACAGTTCATCCAACGCTATGTACACCATAATCCCGCTGATAAGCGCAAACATTACGCCAAAAGCCGCTTCATTTAATACAGAGCGCAACAACAAAAATCCAAGCAACGCGCCTACCGGCTCCGCCAAGCCTGAAAGCGCGCTATACCAAAATGCCTGTGCGCGTTTACCGGTTGCGTGATAAATAGGCAACGCCACGGCCACCCCTTCCGGAATATTGTGTATCCCCACCGCTACGGCAATAGAAATACCTAGCGAAGTATTCTCCATAGACGCCATAAACGTAGCCAACCCTTCCGGGAAGTTATGCGCCGCCAAAGCCAGCGCCGTAAACAGCCCCAAATGTTTTAATTTGGCAGATTTATCCAGCGTATGCTCTTCTACGTGGTGGGAAGGCAGCAGCGTGTCTATAAGCCACGCGGCCACGATACCTGCAAAAAATGTCCCCACACTTAGCCAGCCGGACACAGTGCTTCCGTACAATGCATTTAAAGAAGCCTTAGCCTCCGGCAATAGTTCCATAAAAGAAACATAAATCATTACCCCTGCCGAAAAACCCAGCCCTAAAGACAAAATTTTTAAATTGTCTTTTTTAATCACAAAAGCCAGCGCCCCGCCGATAGCAGTTGCCGCACCGGCCAAAAAGCTCAAAAACAATGCCTGTAATACATTATGCGTCATATCCATACTATACTAAAATTAACCACCCGCAAAAAGCTATAATAACTTTATGCCCGCCCAAAACGACATTATCTTAACCGATGAATTTAAAGACGCCCTAGCCTTGTTGGAAAGCACCCCGGTGTTTAAACCCCTTATTTTTGTAACAGGCCGCGCCGGCACCGGCAAAACCACTCTGCTTAAATATTTTGCCGAGCATACTACCCGTAATGTGGTAGTGCTGGCCACCACGGGCCTGGCCGCCATCAATGTACGCGGGCAGACGGTACATTCTTTTTTTAGATTAAAACCGGGCAATTTGCTGGATGTGGAAAATTTAAAGCGCCTTCCGCGCAAAACGGTGGACGCGCTGGACGTGATTATTATAGATGAAGCCTCTATGCTCCGCGCCGACTTGTTAGACGCCATAGACCATATTCTCCGCATCTCCACCCACAGCGAAGAGCCTTTTGGCGGCAAACAACTTGTTTTGTTTGGGGATTTATACCAGCTCCCCCCGGTGGAAGAAAAACCCTCCGGCGGGCTGTTTGATTATTTCCGTTCCGTTTACAAAAGCCCGTATTTTTTTGAGGCCCGCGTCTGCCGGCGCTTGCCTACGGAAGTGTTTGAACTCAAACGTATCTTCCGCCAACAGGCTGACCCGGCTTTTGCCCAGCTGCTTAATAAAATACGGGAAGAAACCATCACCCAGCCCGAGCTGGACGCTCTACTTAACACCCGCAAAACCTCCGCCCTGCCGGAAAGTTTTGACAGCAGCATCATTTTATCCCCCACCAACCGGGAAGCCTCCGCCCGTAACAACCTATATCTCTCTGGCCTGCCCGGGCAGGAGTTTACTTACGAAGCCCAAATAGTGGACGCTTTTAAAACAAAAACCCCGCCGGCCGAACAAACTTTGCGCTTAAAACAAGGCGCCAAGATTATGATGTTGGTTAACGACGATAACTGGGTAAACGGAGACATAGGCACCATATACGCCCTCGGGCCGGATTTTATTAAGGTGGAATTAAAAGGCAGTATTTATACCGTAGAACCGCACATTTGGGAAGACATAAAATACGAATTTAATCCGCTAACCCAAAAACTGGAACCCAAAGTGCAGGGTTTTTTTAAACAATATCCGCTCAAACTGGCCTGGGCCATCACTATACACAAATCCCAAGGGCTGACGTTTGACAGTATTTATTTGGATATTGGACGCGGCGCCTTTGCCCCCGGCCAAACCTATGTGGCGCTGAGCCGCTGCCGCACGCTTAACGGGGTTCATTTAAAAAAAGACATCACCGTGCAAGACGTTTATTGTGACCCGCGCGTAAAAGCTTTTTTTCAATACGTTCGTTCCAACCGAACCCTGTAACCTTTATACAAACCTTACGCTTAGACGCAAAACTCTTTGCCGCTCGCGTTAAAAACAAGTGTGGCTATAAACTGCAAATACCCTCTATTTATCAGCCAAGGTTAAAACCTGCGGGCACTTTTCCCCAGTTTTTTGTTTTTCATATACAAAACCCCAAAAACACCTGCTGCATCCATAAAAAACCAGACTTCTGTGAAACACGGGGGAAATTTTACCCATCTGCTAAGCCACTTATGGCAGTAAGCAACTCCCCCCATATTAAACGATTCTCTTTCCCCCACAAAATAAAAAACCCCGCCTAAACGGCGGGGTTTTTGAAGTACAAACAAAGTTATTTGTTGTACGGGGTGAGCGATTCGGTATAAATCGCGCGGACGGCTTCTTTATCTGCCTTGGTGGGAGCAATGCCCAACAAACCACCCAAAGACGGGGTATTGAAAGCCAAGTCCACCAATTTTTCTACGTCAGAGGCTTTAAAGCCTTCATCTTCCAGTTTATGCGTAGCCCCAACGGAGAACAACCATTTTTCCACCCCTTTGGCCACGTCTTGTGCTTCGGAAGCGTCACCCTTTAAGCCAGGCACAATGGGCGCCAATACATCCGCCAAAGTGGCCGGACGAGCCGTGTAAATGTTTTTAAGCACAGCCGGCAACAACATAGCCAATCCCAAGCCGTGGGTTAAGTTCGGGTTCACGCCGGAAAGCGGATGTTCCAACGCGTGCGTGTAGTGCAAGAGGCCGTTATCAAAGCTGATACCGGCAATCAACGCCGCATACGCCAAGAAATAGCGCGCTTCCAGGTTAGACGGATCTTTCAACGCCACCGGCAGATATTCCGCCACCAGTTTCACCACGGAAATAGCCAAATCAATAGCATACGGAGAAGCCACCACCGTAGTGGACGCTTCTACCACGTGGTTTACCGCGTCGATAGACACATAACGGGTTTGATTTTCGGATAATCCGGTCATTAAAGCCGGGTCATCAATGGAATAAAGCGGATAAATGCAATCATAAGCGATGGCCGGTTTGAAGTTCTTTTCTTCAATGCTTACTACCGCAAAGCGGTTGGCTTCAGATCCGGTACCGTGAGTAAGGTTGATGGCAATGATAGGAGCGGCTTCGGTAGGAGTAAATTTAAACTCATACAAATCTTCCGCCGTTTTGCCCGGGTTTTTCATCAAAATAGCCACGCTTTTTCCGGCGTCAATAGCAGAACCGCCGCCAATGGCCAACATAGCTTTGGCCCCAAAGTCGGCCGCCATTTTGGCCGCTTCGTTTACGTGATGCGTGTTGGGGTTGGGGGTTACTTGGTCGTAATGGACGTAAGTAATGCCGTTATCGGCAAATGCTTTGGTAACGTGATCCCACGCGCCGGTTTTTTTATAGGCGCCGCGGCCCGTCATAACAATTAGCTTGTCCAACCCGCGCGCTTTTAAATCTTTGCAGATGTCACCAATTTTGGCAATAGCCCCCACGCCAAAATAAACCGTGCTGCGACTGCGGATTTCGCGTACTTCGTTAATGTTAATGTCTTTTTCCCACATATAAACCCTCCTGAAAATATGCGTCTTCCTTCCTTTTTACTATAACATTTTGTAGCCCGTTGTAAAAGCCCCTCCCAAGCCTTTTTACCGGGCACTACAAACAACAACCCCGGGGTAATCCCGGGGTGTTGTAAAATAATGCATTAATAACCAAATTGTTCCAGTAGCTGCCGATAGCCTTCCTCATCACCGGCGGTTGCTTGGCGGGCTAAATCTTCCACATACGCGCGGGGCGTTTTGCCACCCAACGCGGGGGACGGCTTTTGAGCATCCGCCCCGGCTTTTACCAATAGTTTATAAGCAACCGGTTTTTGTTGCAGGGCGGCCAAATCAATGGGGCGCATACCGTTGTCATCGGCTAAATCCGGGTTCCCCTTTTCTAAAGCAAGACCTTCTAACAACATAGCAAAAGCATTACTGTCCCCCGTTAGTGCCAACAGTAAATAAGGTGAATTTTTACCGTCATTTACCCGCAGGTTTACCTTGGCCCCCGCTTTAATAAGATACGCAATACGCGCAAAAGCCGCCCGGCGGTGCTGGGCTTGTTCGTCCCGTGCAGACTGCCACGCTTCCCCTCCGCCGTCTAACAACACAAATTTGGAGCCTACACTTTCCACCGCCACCATTAACGCGGTACGCCCCCCTTTAAAACAAGTTGCGTTTACATCCGCCCCCCGCTTAACAAGAGCCTCCAACTCCGGCCAAGTAAACGGTTTTTTACTGTTAATTAATGCCACAAACTCCGCCTGAGCTTGGGCCGCCCCGGTTTGCTGAGCCTGCTGTACGCGGGCAGACAACGTCTCCGCCAACCCGCCCCAACAAACGGGTATATTTAAGCCAAATATCATTACAAATAAAAAGAGTTTTTTCATAAGAACCTCGTTTAAATATACAAATAGTATAACACTTTTAAATATTTTATCCAGACCTTATAATTATTTATAACCCTTTGCAAAATCAAACAATTATGTAAAAATATATATATGGTAAAAGATACAACCCAAAAACCGGAAATCATAGAACCGGAAATTTTAGATGAAAAAGGCCGCGTTATCAACCGCCCGCAGGATAAGGCGCGCCCCAAAGGGGATAATGGCGGCTTTTTTGGCGGGTTACTCGTATTAGCATTTGGGTTTTTAATGACGCTTTTGGTGGGGATTTTTACCGTATGTATAGTGCTGCCCTTAATGTTAATAGGCAAAGTGTTGGGCTTTCAAATAAAAACTTTCCATAAATAGCCCCATTACCGCAACATCTTTTTTCACCACTCAACCGTTGTTTATACTAATAGTCCCCGCCCCGCTACAAAAACTTTTAAAGATTTATACCCGGCCATATTTTTTAATACATAAACAAATCCCCCAGGAAAAACCTGGAGGATTTGTTAATTAGGTAATAGTCTTTTACTTTTGCGGGGTTAAAAATACAATATCTTAAACCCAAGCATCAATTCCCAATCCTGCGAATATTTATTACCGGCCAAATGCCAGCCGCCCCGTATGTATGCCGAAGTGCCGACATTAATCATTGTACCCAGTTCAAATTCGCCAATCAGTTCCGCTTCGGATTTATTCACATAATCCACCGTGTAACGCGGGTCAAACTCAAACCACCATTGATTGGCGGACATATAACCAAAAATCATACGGTAACGGCTTTCGTTAATGTCTTCGCGGCCGGAGCTGCCCGCAAAAGAAAAAATATGCCGGTATTCCGTTTCTATAAAAAAGTTAGGGTTCAGTTTCCACACCAAAAATATTTCCGGCTCTACTACCCATTTTCCGTCTCCCAGTTCCCGGTCGGTAGCGGTGGGCATTACCAACTCTGAACCGATACCGTAAGAAAAAATCTTCTCCGGCGAGTATTGGGTATAATATCCAGCCACCATAATGTCCCCCAACCCTTTTTGGGAATAATCTCCGTCCGACATACGCGTAAGAGGAATTTCGGACTGGAACTTCCAGTTCTGGTTTAATTTAAAAGAAGGCTTTATCTCCACCGTAGCCACGGTTTTATTGGCGCTGTCATCTTTGGCTTTAAAACGGGGCTTAATTTCCAACGAGGTTATATTTTCCGTAGGAAGCAAACCGCGCACATATACTTCATCTTGAATATACGCCGCGGCAGGAGACCACAACCCGGCACACAATACCAGGCCTAACAACTTTTTAAACATATCCAGCTCCATAAAAGAAAATACTGCGGTATGCTAAAACGGCAGCTTGAATATTTTATCAAAACCAAGGGTAGCCCTTCAATCTTAAGTTTTATTCAAACCAGTTATGCCAAAGCTAAATTAATTTGATATAATAAATAGGTACTTCTTATACCACACACCGTTTTTGGAGAGGTGGCCGAGTGGTTTAAGGCACAGTCCTGGAAAGACTGCATACGGGAAACCGTATCGAGAGTTCGAATCTCTCCCTCTCCGCCATTTAAAAACCCCTGCATTGGCAGGGGCTCTTTTATGTACCAACACCCCAGGCTACACCCGGGGTGTTTCTTTATTAGTGGTGAAACTGCTCCCCCACCAGTACTTCTTTATCAGTGGGCGTATTTAATTTATTTAACCACGTAATAATTTTATTTTCTACGGCGGCATTATAAGAAGCATCTAAATTATTAAACGCCGCACCCGGCAACAAAACGGCATTTTTGGCTTGGGCACGCACGTCTTTAAAAAAAGTACCGTAATTGCTCCCTTGTGTAGAGAAAAACACCACCTTTTTCCCTTTAAAATCCGCCTGTTTCAAAAAAGCCAACATAGGCGTAGCGGCGGTGTACCACCATACAGGAGCGCCCACAAATACGGTATCATATCCGCTTACATCGGCAGGAAGCTCTTTTAAGGCTGGGTAACGCCCGGTGGAGAGCTGTCTTTTTAAAATAAGCGCCAGCCAAGGCACTTTACTAAACGGCTTTTGGGTTTGTATTTCGTACACGTCTGCGCCCGTATAATGCGCTACACGCTGGGCAATTTGCTGTGTATGGCCCGTTTTGGAATAATAAATAACCAGGCATTTTCCTAAAGAAGCCTTGTACGGAATTTCCGCCCCGAAATAAGGAGCCATTTCTGCCTTATTACGCTGGGCTACCCGTCTAAGATGAAAATACCCGCTTGCACCTGCGATTATTCCCCCCACTACCACTACTATTAAAATAATTTTTAACATTTTAATCCTCCTTATTTTTGTTTCTCAGGGTGAGGCGTTGCAAAAGAAGCATTGTATAATAAGCCACACAAGCGCACAAACACCATATAGCTATATGGGAGACTAAAAAATATACCCAAGTTATACCTTCCCAATTTTGGAAAGCGCGCCTCATCATTAATTTAGCACCAATATGCCAATGCACAAACGCTTTTACCCCATACACAGCCGCTGCCCAAAACATTACTTTAACTGCATAATCGCCCCACTTGCCCACTTGATTACACCAAACTCCTTTCAACAACCCACCGTGTAACCCTAAATGTACTCCTGTTACAACAAAACCCCAATACGCCGCTGCTGTGTGCACCCGGCGTGCCGTCCATCCGCCGGCAATGGGCAGAAAGTCAAACAATTCACGCGAGATTAACACTCCGCTTACCATAAGAGCCAGCATTACCGCTAACAAAGCAATGTTTACCCCTACCCAAACCCCACGATGTAAATTATACGGCCCGTGAAATAAATTTTTATACCACTCTTTATTAAGCACGTTGTGAACAACAAACAGCATACCCAATAAAACGCCCACCACTTCGTGCCCTAAGATACCCGTTGAACGCGGAGCAAGCACTATTAAAAAGAGGGCGCTCATAAGCGCGTCTATCGTCATTTTAAAAATTATTTTACTCTGCATAAACGCCCCCTTTTTCTCGTTTTAAATTACTATAATTTTAGGCCTTTAAGCCAAGCCTGTAATTCCTTTTCCGGCGCGCCGGAAGACCGGCCGGGAAAAGCTACCGCTGGAAGTACTTCCGCCATAGGCAGCTGTTGTTTTAAATCGCGCCCACAGTTTTGGATACCGCCCCCGCCGTGGGTAAAAAATCCGGCCACTTTTTTCCCTTCCCAATTATATTGAGCAATAAAAGAAGAAACCGCCGGTGCAATGGTGCCCCACCAATTTGGGGATCCGATAAACACTACATCGTATTGTGCCATATTTTCTACCTGAGCCGAAAGCGCCGGCTTAAACCCGGCATTAATTTCCTGTTTAGCCTGGTTGGTTAATTCCCCATATGCGGAGGGATATTTTTCTACCGTGTTGATTTCAAACAAATCCGCCCCTATATGTTTGGCAATTTGCTGAGCCACCGCCCGTGTATTGCCGGAATAAGAATAATAGGCAACTAAAATTTTTTGGTTTTTGGCCGGGGTGCTTTCTTCTGCATTGCCGGCAACGGCACCTGCTACTTCAGCCGTTTGCGGCTCTGAAGGAGCCTTAGCGCAGGCAACCGGCCCTAACAGCATGATGCCTCCACATAACATAGCATAAATATTTTTCTTCATTTTCATTCTCCTTATAACAGCCTTGTTTACTGCGCCAAAGCCTTACGCTACGCCACTAATCCGCTGCACGTCTTATGTGTTTCGGCCGGGGGAATACACAAAAGCATTCACACCCGGCCGGCACATAAAGTTTTTAGCGGATAGCTTTTAAACAGGCCAATGCATCTTGGCAAATAAGCTCTTTGGTTAGGTGGAAACGCTCGTACAATTTGTCTAAAGCAACCCGGTCGGTAAATTCTTTCCGGGCGCCAAAATTGAGTACCCGCATAGAACTTGCACCGTAAAACGAAGCTACTTTTTCCCCAAAACCGCCGTTTACACATCCGTCTTCAAGCGTAAGCACCAGCCGGTGTTCGTCTTTTAACTCTTCCAGCAATTGCTCATCTAAACCGGATGCATAACGCGGATTAATAAGCGTGGCTTTTATGCCGGCTTCTTTTTGCAGTTGGGCGCAAACCTCCTGCCCTAAACGCAAAAAGTTACCTAACCCCAAAACAGCCACCTCACTGCCCCGGCTAATTACCTGAAATTTATTTAACGGGGTATAATCTGCCTGGGGTTGTGCGCCATTATCCGCCACCGGCCCAAACGGAACGCGTATAGCCACCGGATGCGTATTTTGTTTTAACGCCCAATCCAGCATAGCCAAATACTCTTTTTTACCCGTTGGCGCCAAATAAACGATATTGGGAATATTGCTAATAAGAGGTATATCAAAACACCCCAAATGGGTAGCATCCCCGCCGGAAATTCCGCCCCAATGCACCAGCAACACAGCCGGGTTATTGTTTAAGGCCCAATCTTGGGATAACTGGTCATACGTACGCTGAACAAAAGAGCTTAATATCTGAAGCACCGGTTTGGCACCGCCCGCCGCTAAAGCTGAGGCATAAGCCACAGCGTGCTCTTCGGCTATCCCCACATCACTAAAACCTTCCCCCAGTTGTGCACGTACCTGCGGGGTAAGGCCGTACGCCCCCGGCGTAGCCGGAGTAATAGTAATCACACGCGGGTCCTGCCGGCGTTTTTCCAGCAAATAATCTACCGTCAACGAAGCATAACTTTCCGCTTCCGGCTGCGGAGCCTTGTTGGTTACCTGACCGGGCGCAATAAAATGGAAACTCTCCGGGTCTTGCTGGGCCACCGGGCAGCCTTTTCCTTTAATCGTGCGGATGTGCACCACCACCGGGCGGGGGGAATCTTTTACTTGTTGAAATACTTTTATCAACAAGTCCATATTGTGCCCCTCATCCAGATACACATAATCCAACCCTAAAGATTTAAAAAAATTGCACGGGGCCGCGCCTTTGGTTTGCCGCAACAGGGCTAAATTGCGGTATAACCCGCCGCTGTTAGGCGCAATACACATATCATTATCATTCACCACAATGATAATATTGCTGTTTAATTCCGCGGCGTTATCCAAGCCTTCAAAAGCTTCCCCCCCGCTTAAAGAGCCGTCCCCCACCACGGCTATTACATTGTGTTTTTGGCCTTGCAAATCCCGTGCTTTAGCTAACCCCACCGCCAAACTGGCCGCCGTGGAAGTGTGCCCCACAAAAAAACAATCGTGTGCACTTTCCTTCGGGTTAGTATAGCCGGAAATGGCTTGATATTTTGCCGGATTTAAAAAGTTTTCTTTACGCCCGGTTAAAATTTTATGGGTATAGCTTTGATGGGAAACATCATACACCATTTTATCCTGCGGAGAATTAAACACGTAATGCATAGCCACCGTAGCTTCCACAAACCCCAAATTAGGGGCCAAGTGTCCGCCCGTAACATTTACTTTATGAATAGTTAACTCCCGTATTTCCTGAGAAAGGACTCTCAGCTCTTCTACGGTTAAAGCCTTTAAATCCTGCGGTTGGTTTACTTTTTCTAAAATAGACATTTTTACAAAACTCTCCTTCTATTTATATTCTTCATCTGTCACCGGGTTAAGCCAGGTGGTGGAACCATTTTTATGGGCATTGGTTTCTAATGAAATGTGTACAAACCAGCTGTCCGGTGCGGCTCCGTGCCAATGTTCAATATCGGGCGCAATTAAAACAACATCCCCCTTTTTAAGGACGCGTATTTTTTGGCCCTTTTCCTGGTAGCGGCCCTCGCCGTTAAGCACTAAAAGAATCTGTCCTCCGTCGTGTTTGTGCCAATGGGTGCGGGCACCGGGTTCAAAGGTAACGTTACCAATAGGCGCTTGAAAAACATCATCTTTAGCGTTTAACATATTTAAATACGTGGTGCCGGTAAAAAATTTACCGTATGGGTTCACGTCCCCTTGTGCAAAAACAGTGTCTATGGGTGATTTTTTAGTCATTTTTTTCTCCTTGTTTTTGGCCTGCAAAAGGCCGCCGCCTATAACCAATACACAAACGATCAGACTCATCGTTTTTTTAATGAATAAATGCATACTTTCCACCGCCATTTTATTTTTTACGCGCTTTTAATACACTTTTAAATACATCCTGCGCATTTTGCGCGGCTTGAGGCCCCAACTGGGTTTTTATAACCGAAACAATACCTTCCATTTCCTCCTCCGTTACGCCCACATTCATTGCCATTGCCATATGTGCTTGAAGCTGCGGGTTTACGTTTTGCAAAGCAGCCAAGGCGGAAACGGTAGCCATCTCACGCTCTTTAAAAGGCACCACGCCGCGGGCAAAAATATCGGCAAATAAATGCTCTTTTAAAAACGTATCCGTTGCCTGTATAAAGGCCTTAGGATGAGACGGCTGGGCGGAAGCGGTAAGCACTTCTAAATTCTTTCTGCCCAATTCATACTTATCTGTATTGGGTTCCAGGGTTTGCGGGGCCGGGCCTTGGGGGTCTTTTATGGCTTTTTCCACCCGGCTGTTTACCACCTTCTCCAACACGGCGGCCGCGTTTAAACACCGCGGAAACCCTGTATAAGCGTATAACTGAAGGGTAATTTCCTTTAGTTCATTAATGGTGGCTCCAGCCTCCAATGCCTGAATATAGGCTGCGGGAAGTTTTTCTAAATTTCCAACAGCAGCTAAGGCCGCAACGGCCGAAACTGCTTGCTGTTTTTGGGTTAAACCAGTTGTCATTTTTTCCTCTTTAGCAGGCGCCGCCACTACACACACAATACCCAGCAGCAACGCCCATAAAAATTTTTTTGTTTTCACATTATCCTCCTTTTGCAAACCATTCTTTAAACGGCCGATATATCCAGTATAACTGCACACTAAAATGCCGGCTGTATAACAGTATAAGGCATAGAGTTGACTCCAAGTCAAGCCTTGTATTTGTAAAAGGAGGATTTATTTTAGTTAACAATTTTTGCCTGCTTCATAGGCTTGATGCCAAGCGGGAGTATCTTTTACTTCACCCGCTTGCCAGGCGCCCACCCCGTAAATAACGGCTTTTTCACGGGCATCGTCCAAACAATCTTGGGTAAAACCGCGCAAGGCTTCCACGGTGCGGTGCAGGTTTTTCTGTTGCGTGTCGGCCGCAGTAAGAATAAAATAAAAATCTTTATGGGAGATTTCCGTATATCTGGGGACGGTGCGGTCTATAAACGTTTTAAGTTGGCCGTCCATAGAATAAAAATAAACCGGGGTTGCCAGCACAATTACGTCGGCCTCAACCAGTTTATCCAAAACGGCTTTCATATCGTCTTTTTGCACACAAAGGTGGGTATTGTTGCACACACCACACCCTAAACAATAGTGAATGTTCTTCTCGCGCAGGGCAATTTTTTCCACTTCGTGCCCGGCTTCTTGCGCACCGGCTATAAAACGGTCACACAATAAATCGGAATTGCCGCCCTTTCTGGGGCTGGCAGAAATAACTAATACTTTTTTTGCCATATACATTTACCTCTAACTTAACAACTTTTTTTCACACGATACTATGCGATCTTCATACAGGTCTATTTTGTAGTTTAAACGCTTCAACACTTGCTGCATTTGTTCAATACGTTCTTGCAGTTTTTCCCGCTCGTCAATTAACAGTTGTTTACGCTGTTTTAAAGTGCGGTTGCCTTTACGGTAAAGAGCTACATAACGTATAAGCGTTTCAATAGAAAGGCCGGCGCCGCGCATACATTTAATAAATTCAACCCAGCCGCAATCTTGCTCACTATAGTCCCGCACGCCGCTTTCTTTACGGGTAACGGGCGGGATAAGACCCACTTTTTCATAATAGCGTAAAGTATCCGGCGGCAGGCCGTACTTTTCGCTCACTTCGGATATGGTCATATTTTATACCTCCGTTTTAATTTATTATAATGCCTGGAGTTGGCTCCAAGTCAAGACCTATTTTTAAAGAACTTTTATAACAAAAAGGCCGCCTGCTTTTTAGGCAGGCGGCCAATACGAGTAAAGTGCCAATTTACAAAATTACTCCGGTTTGATTTTCCTCCTTTACCACGTGCTTTTCACGCGCAAGCAACGCGCACGCACCCGAGCATACCGCACACACCACAAACGTTACGCCGGTAGAAACCAACATATTGCCCATCCCTACCAAAGGCGAAACCACGCTGCCAAACAAAAACCCTGCCGCCCCCAACAGGGCAGACCCGGTTCCAGCCTGTAAACGTACGGCGTCCATCGCCAACGCGGTAGAAGCCGTAAAACTAAGCCCCATCATAAACAACATCACAAACAACAAAGCTTCAAACACCCATACATTGGCTCCAGCCAACAAGCTCCCCAGCACGGCCACACTACACACCAACATCCCCGCGCAGCTGGTTAATACACAATTTTCCTGGCGTTTAAATTTAACAGACATTGCCGCCCCCGTTCCAATAGCTACCGCATTGACGGCAAAAAACAAACTAAATGCAAACGGCGTAAACCCGTAATGCTCCTGTATAATAAAAGCCGATGCCGCAATGTACCCAAACAACATTCCCTGGGCAAATGCCATTTGCAACACATAAAGCATAAACTTGCGGTTGCAAACCACCGTTTTAAACAAAGAAAATGTTTTATACAAACTTTCTTTGGAACGTTTTACGCGGGAAAGCGATTCGTTAAAATGCACGCAACAGCCAAACAAAACTATCCCCAACACAAAAAGCACCGCAAACACGCCCCTCCAGTTGGTTACTTTTAATACCGCTCCCCCCACCACCGGGGCCGCCACCGGGGCAATACCATTAATAGCGCCCACTATGGCTAAGGCTTTGGCTAAATTGGCGCCTTTAAATTTGTCCGTAGCAATAGAACGGGATATAACAATTCCCCCCGCCCCGGCTATACCCTGTACAAAACGCAGCAAAACAAACAGCTCTATGCTGGGTGAAAAGATACACCCCAAGGTGGAAATTAAAAACAACACCATAGACACCAACAACGGTGCCCGGCGGCCGTATTTATCGCTCAGCGGGCCAAACACCAGCTGCCCCGCAGCTAAGCCCAGCATAGAAAACGTCAACCCCAGCTGCACCATAGACACGCTGGCGCCGAAGTATTGCGTCATAGCCGGAAGACTAGGTAAGTACATATCGGTCACAAACGGGCCGAAAGCGGTTAACATACCCAAAAATACAAATAAAAAAAAGGCAGAATTGTGCCTTTTTGTGGAGTATCCCTGCCAGGTTGTTTTTTGTTGCTTCATATATATAGTGTATCTTTTTTTAAAGTACATTTTCAAAACCGGCCGGCGGCTACAAACGCCGCTTGCCTCTCGTGACCTATCCCCAATACCCCCTTGAAAAACCATCATTTTAATATATAATGGGGGTAGCATATTAAACTACTAAAAGGGGGTTTTATGGACAGAATTATTTATTCACCTATGAAATACGTCCAAGGTGCCGGTGCCTTGGAACGCCTACCGCAATACGCCGCTGGGCTAAGCACCCGCACGGCTTACGCCGTTATGGGGCCGCATATGGTAAAACACTACGGGGCCAAGCTGGAAGAAAACTTTAAAAAAGCAGGGCTTGCCTTAACGATACACACTTTTGGCGGGGAATGCTCTCAAAATGAGATCAACCGCATTTTAACTGATTTAAAAAATAAAAACGCAGGGGTAGTCATCGGCATTGGCGGAGGAAAAACGCTGGATACGGCTAAGGCCGTTGCCCATCACGCTGAATTACCGGTTATTATCGCCCCTTCCATTGCCTCTACGGACGCGCCTTGCAGCGCCCTTTCCGTCATTTATACAGATGAAGGCGTATTTGAAAGTTACCTTATTTTAAAACACAACCCCAATGTGGTATTGGTGGACACGCAAGTTATTTCCCAATCTCCCGTGCGTATGCTGGTGGCCGGTATGGGGGACGCACTGGCTACGTATTATGAAGCACGCGCTTGTTTTGCTTCCGGCAAAGTTACCACTGCCGGGGGAACCTCTCCCATCACTGCGTTAGCCATTGCCAAGGCCTGCCGGGACAGCCTGTTTAAAGACGGGTTTCGTGCTAAACTGGCGGCTGAAGCCAAAACTGTTTCCACCGCGCTAGAAAACATTGTGGAAACCAATACCTATATGAGCGGCGTAGGCTTTGAAAGCGGCGGACTGGCCGCCGCCCACGCCATACACAACGGGCTAACGGTGCTTCCCGGCGGGCACGGCGCTATGCACGGGGAAAAGGTAGCCTTCGGCTTGCTAGCTCAACTGGTGCTGGAAAACGCCCCGGAAGAAGAAATCAACCAAGTGCTTCATTTCTGCCGCCAAGTAGGGTTGCCGACTACGCTGGAAATGCTGGGCTTAAAAGACGTTTGTGACGAAGACCTTCAAAAAGCTGCCCAAGCCAGCTGCGCCGAGGGCGAAACCATACACAATATGCCCTTTACCGTCTCCCCGCAGCCCGTATTCAGCGCGCTGAAAGTGGCCGATAAACTGGGCCGCTAAAAAGAAATATTTCACACCAAACGGGCGCCATTAAACAGGCGCCCGTTTTGCTGTGCCAATAAAGCCGTTTCCCTTATAAATTGGTAAAATATAAATAAGCGCGTAAAGTCACATTACGCGAAGAAATTAACCAAGCAAGAGGACTTATCATGTTACCCAAAGCGTATGAACCGCAGGAAGTAGAAAAAAAATTGGCAGAAAAATGGCAAGAGAAAAAACTTTTTGCCGCCAAGACCGATAAAAATAAAAAACCCTTTGTTATTGTTATTCCTCCACCCAACATTACCGGCGCCCTGCATATGGGGCACGCC
>CALUUY010000004.1 GCA_944324095.1 uncultured Elusimicrobiales bacterium | reverse complement strand
AAAACCACGCTTTCGCGTGGTTTTAAATGGTGCGCCCAACAGGAATCGAACTTGTATCTTCAGCTCCGCAGGCTGACACTCTATCCATTGAGCTATGGGCGCGGAAATCTTGTCTAATTCTTACTACTCAAATATTTTAACATTTTTACAAAAGGCTTTCAAGCTACTTCTTTAAATTGTTGTTTTCAGCTCTTTTGTTATTATTTATTATATCATTTTTAGAAGAGTAGGCAGAGTAAACTGCTATAATAACAATATGAAAGAAAATAATACCGGTACCTATGTGTACGATAAAAAATTAGGCAAAATGGTAAAAGTATCTTCTTGTATTCCTTCTTTAAATAAAAAAGAAGGGGCTCACGTCTGCCACGGCTGCTGTGGCCATTGCCATCATGAAGATTAAACCTACTGTTTCTTCCTCTCTGCAGAGCACCCAGCAGGCGCTTAGTACCTGTTTGCAGTTTGTTTGGCAAGCGGTTATGTGGGTATTTTTGCCGCATATGGCTTTGAGCGCGGTTGTATTTGTGTTAGCTGCGGTGGCGTTGTATCAGGTGGTAAAAACTGGTTTTCCTCAAGCGGATGTTTTGCTGGTAGTTTGGACGCTGTTTCTATTTGTGTTTTCTGGGGCGGTGGCTTTTTTGTATGCGCTGGTTGCCTCGGGTTTATTTGCCTTGCGTACACTTAGCGTAAGGATGGAAGATTTTGTATATGGGTTATTTGCAGAGGTAAAGCAAAAAATCTCTTCCAAAATAGCTTCTATGGATGAAGGCGTTGCTAAAGAACAGGCCAAAATATTGCTTGCGGATAGTTTGGCCGAAGTAGTGGGAGAATTAAAGCGCGCTCCTATGTCTTCCGTGGGGGGATTGTTGGCTCGTGGGTTTTTGAGTATGGTTTCATTTATTGCCAAGTCTGTTTTTATCGGGCGGATTATGGAACTTTCCGGCGCAACGGTAAGTATGAGCGCCGTGTTTGCCAGCCGGGTTACGTTGGTAGGGGCTATTTTGTTAAATATGTCTTTAATTTGCACTGTATTGTTGTGGGGCCTGTATCTTTTAGGCGTGCTTGTTTTTGGCGGCAGTGTATGGTTTGTATTTGCCGGGAAATAATTGTTTAATATGAGTATGTTTAAGATAGCGTTTGTTTTGATGTTTATGTGCGTGGGGGCGGCTTCTTTTGCGGCGGCGCCTTCTTTGGCGTCTGCCCAGGCAGAAAAAGATCCTGCAAAACAGATTAAGATGTTGAATACGATTATCAAGAAGTCTCCCAAACTGCGCAAGGCCTATCATTTGCGGGCAGATGCTTACCGCGCCCAAGGCCGCTATAAACAGGCGATTGACGACTACACCAAAACCATTAAACTAAGTCCTAAACTTTCGTTTTCTTACTATGCCCGTGCACTGGCCTATATGGATATGCAGCGCTGGTCTTTAGCGGAGGCGGATTTAACAAAGGCTATTTCTTTGAATAAGAATTATAAGGATTTTTATTTAAACCGCGCTCGGGTGGAAATGGAGTTAAATAAATATGATGCCGCTATATCGGACTATCAAAAATATTTATCCGGCCGGCGGCCTAATACGCAAGTGTCTTTGGCTTTAGCGCAGGCTTATGTGGGTGCTTATAAGTATGATAAAGCCCGTGCCGAGCTGTTGGCTTTAGCCAAGCGGGAGCCGGATAATGTGGAAATGTTCTTTTGGCTGGGCCGCTTGGAACAATTAAAAGGCCACCCGGATCAAGCGGTTTCTTTTTACAGTAAAGCCGTCAACCGGGATGCTACCTACGCCCCCGCCTATCTGCGCCGTGCCGACACCTTTAAAGAAATGGGTGAACTGCAAGCCGCATTAGAGGATTACACCGTTTTACTTACATTGGACGCTAAAGACGCCACTTACTACAACCGCCGCGGTCTGGTGTATGAGGAAATGAAAGATTTTACCAAAGCCGTTGCCGATTACGACCGCGCCATCGAATTAAATCCCCAATGGTCTATACCATACAATAACCGCGGTTTTGCGTATATGAATTTAAAGAAATGGAAACAGGCCAAGGAAGATTTGGAAAAATCCATCAGTTTAGAGCCTTCCGCCCCTACGGCGTATGTTAATTTAGCCGGTGTGTATTGGTTAAGCGCTAAAGACAAAAAGAATACTTATCAAAATTTGGATAAAGCCATCAAACACAACTTCCGCAATTTTGATGCTTTATATGATGAAGACCAAAAAGGCTGGATGTTTAAAGACATCAATAAAACGGCTGAGTTCCGCGCCATTATGTACCGTTAGTTTAGCTTCTCCACCGCGTGGAATACCAACCAAATAACCATATATCTCCCGCCTTTGCCCAGGGTTACTAAAGGCAAAAACCATCTAAGCGGCACCTTTAATATGCCAGCGGCGGCAGTAAGCGGGTCTCCTATTACAGGCACCCAAGCGAAAAAAAGTGTCCACAAACCGTAACGGTTAAAAGTGTGTTGCGCTTTTTCTAATTGGTGTTTTGTAAACGGAAACCACTTTTTAGTACTTAATTTAAGTGCTTCTTTACCTATAAACCAGTTTACCCACGAGCCCAACACATTGCCGGTCGTGGCGGATAAAATTAATAGCCAGGCGGGCCAATGGCCCTCATATAATTGCCACCATAAAATTCCTTCAGACTGGGCCGGCAGCAAGGTGGCTGCCAAAAAAGAAGCTAAAAATAAAATCAACATATTTTTATCTACCGGCGGCTTTGCGCAGGGCCTCCTTCCATAAGGCTAACTTGGCGGCATAGGGGCAAGCGGCGTTTGCCGGGCTGGTGGAGGGTAAAAGAATATAATGTTTGCCGGGAATGTGACCAAAATGCCGCACAAAAAGCTTGTGGGCCGTTTGGCCGTTAAAAAGAAGGGTCTGCAGGGCCGGGTATTGGTTAAACAAGGTTGCAAAATCATTGGGGCGGCCGGAGTGTATGTTTGCGTCTAAACTGCCGGTTCTGTGGCAGGAGGCTAAAGTATCCCATAAGGCGCCGCCGTTGGATAGAAGCGTGCGGAGTTTGTCTTCATAATTTATGGGGGTTTTACCGGGGGCAAATACATCAAAAATAATAGGCCAAAAAGCATTGTGTTTATAGGCGTAATATTCTTGAGCGGCTAAAGACGCCGCCCCTGGCATACTGCCTATGATGATAAATTTACTTTGTGGGGAAATAACAGGCAAAAAACTTTGTAACATATTGTTTTAATTATATGAAAGTTTTTAAAATTGCTACAATAAAACCATAATTCGCCTTATATGGGGGATAAATGAAAAAATTAATTGTTTTGGTTGTAAGTTTATTTTTATTTGGTGGGGCGTGGGCGCAGGAACGCATTACCCAGTTTGCTTCCACCGCCCGGGTGGACAGTCAAGGTACGGCCTTGGTACAGGAAGATATTTCCATTGTAGCGGAGCATAAAGACATTCGCCGCGGCATTTACCGGGATTTGCCCAACACTTCCCAAGAGCCTGTGGAAGTGATTTCTCTGGAAATGGACGGCCAGCCCCACCCATTTTTTATAGAAAAGCGCAAAGACGTAATCCGCGTCAATTTTGGGGACGATCAGTACATCCCCCGCGGCCCGCACACCTATCGTTTAACCTACAAAATAAAAAATGTGGTGCGCTTTTTCCCTAAATATGATGAATTTTATTGGAACGTAACAGGCAATGAGTGGGCCTTCCCTATAGAAAGAGCCGTTTTTGAGCTGGCCTTGCCGCAAGGGGCCGCCCCGCAAGAAGAAGCTATTTCCTCTTATATTGGCTATTATGGGCAAAAAGGCTACCCGGCCGTGCGGGAGCAGCTGGTGTTTTGGACGCCTTCTCCCTTGGCTCCCCGCCAGGGGCTTACGGTGGCCGTTCCGTGGCAAAAGGGGGTTGTGCAGCCTCCGGTATTAAGTTGGCGGGAAAAATGGATGCAAAAAGGCTTGCTAGCTTTTGTGATTGTGGTGGTGGGGCTGTTATGGGCGTGCTATTATGTTTTTTGGCGCAAAGCCGGCAAAGACCCGCGCGCACGCGTAATACGCCGTTTTGACCCGCCGGAAGGATTTTCGGCAGTGATGACGGGATACGTGTATTATGCACAAATACCGCAGTCGTCATTGGCGGTATGCTTAAGCAGCTTGGCTGTAAAGGGTGCGTTGGAAATAAAAGAAGAACCTTCTTTCTTGGCCGGCACTCAATATACGTTTAGCTTAAAAAACAAAAACGCGCCAATGCTCTCTCCTGAAGAACAAAAAGTGCTGGATATTTTATTTTCCGGCAGCCGTACGGAAGTGGTAACGGGAATCAGTTCCCGCCCTGTTTTTAGCGCGGCTAGCCACGCTTTGACGACTTTTCTTACCAAACAAGGCTCCCAAAAATATTTTGTATTTAATGGCGCCTACAACATCATTACCGTGTTTGCGTTAGTGCTGTTGGCACTGGCGGGGGGAATTAGCCACGCCACTGGGTTTGGGGTGGTATTGGGAATGTTTATAACGGTGGTTAGCTACTTTTGGGCCAAAGCGCGTAACAAAAGTATTTTAGGCACTTTGGCGGCTTTGGCCGCGGTGGGGTGCTTGGGCGTATTTCAGTTCCTTATTTTGAAGGATGCCGGGTGTCCTTTTCCAATAGGGTTGGGAATGATGCTGGTGGGTGTTTCCGGCGGGTTCTTTGCTTATTGGATACAAAGTTATACCCCGCTTGGGCGCAGCGTGATGGACCAAATAGAAGGATTTAAAGAATATTTGGAAATTGCTGAGGGGGGCCGGGTGGAAATGTCTAACCCGGCGCAGGCCTCGCAAGTGTTTTGCGACTATTTGCCCTATGCCTATGCTCTAGGCGTACAAAGCAAATGGATAAAACTGTTTAAACAGAAGGTAAGCGACGCTGCCCTTACCCAAACGATGCACAACCGCGGGTTAATGATGGCTAATACGTCGTCTCTTACCCGTATGCTTTCGGGCTTTGGAGCAGTGGTGAGCCAATCTTCCCGCGGGAGCGGTTCTGGCGGCGGAGGTTTTTCCGGCGGAGGTTCCGGCGGTGGTGGAGGCGGCGGAAGATAAATTTTTAGACCCCGGGTTTACCCCGGGGTTTTTTGTCTGGCGGAATTCTTGTGTGGTTAGCAAACGCACGGATTAAAAGTTAGCTAAAGCGTTGATGGCGGTGCCAGGGAGAAGATTTACTTCCATAAACCGTAAAAACAGAGTTTTGAGCCGCTGTCCCTAACTAAATAACTTAACCCCAGTAATAAAAACCCCGGCTTGGGTGCCGGGGAGAAAAGAGTTATTTTTCTTGTTCTTTAATGTATTCTTCCAGCAGGCGGGCTGCACAACCCACTTTTTCCACACAAGGGCGCACCTTGTAATATTCGGCCGTGCGCGCGGCAGGGATGGGGGAGCCTTCCGGCTTGGTTAGGCCTAAGAGTTCCCGGCAGATGATGGAGCCGTTTTCTTCTTTAAACCGCCGCACCAGTTCCTGCACGCGGGCGTACATTTGGGCCTTGTGTTCCGGGGCGGCGTCTGCCTGGCCGTATTTTGCGCCCAACGCCATTAACATACCGCTTACGGCACCGCACGTTTCACGCAAACGGCCGATTCCTCCCCCAAACGGCAAGGCCAGTTTAAGGGCGGTTTGCTCGTCTAAACCCAATTCCTGGGCGTAGGCCCCCAATACAGCCTGGGAGCAGGCATAGCCTTTTAAAAAGAGTTGTTTGGCTTTTTCTTCGTGGTTAGTCATATATAAATTATATAAATAAAGCCTGAATGGTTGCCGGTATCCGCTAGGAAAATGATATGATAATAAAAACTAAAACTAAATTAAAAGAGGGTTCTTATTATGAAAAAATGGATGATGTTGTTAGCTGTATTAGCAAGCGCCGGTTTGCTGGCGGCTTGTGGCAATGGGGGGCAGGGGGACGTAGCTTCTGACGCCCAAACGGTGGAAATTGAAGAAGTAGAAGAATTTGCGCCTGTTGAAGGACAAGCTGCTGCCGCAGATGCTTCCGCCCCCGCAGAAGTAGAAGTGGTGGAAGAAAACGCCGTAGAAGCGGCCGCTCAATAACCATTGGTTGTAAATGGCCCAAACGCCCCTTTAGCGGGGCGTTTTGCTTTTTGAATGATGAAGCATATCGACTATTTGCAAACCCCGTGCGGCTGGCTGGAAATACAAAATGACGGACAGTTTTTGCTGGCAGTTCATTTTGTAAATAATCCTGTATGGAGCGTGGTTCATCCCAACCCGCTAGGGGAGCAGGCAAAATCCCAGCTAATAGCGTATTTTAACGGCCAACGCGTGGTTTTTAATTTGCCGTTAGCCCCTTTTTTAGGCACGCCCTTTCAGCAAGCGGTATGGGGCCGTTTGCGTACGATTGCTTATGGGCAAACGCGCACCTACGGGCAGCTGGCTGCTGAAATACAAAAACCGGCCGCTGCGCGGGCCGTGGGCCAGGCGTGCCATTTGAACCCGTGGGGAATTGTTGTGCCGTGCCACCGGGTGGTGGGGGCCGGGGGGCGCTTAACCGGGTATGCCGGCGGATTGGATAAAAAGAGCTGGCTTTTAGAGTGGGAGAGGCGGCATTAATGGAAAGGTTTTTTTAATGCTTTAGCGGCGGATTTAATGTCCGCATTAATGCGGTAGGATTCCACTATTTTTTGAATGGCTTTGTTATGGGTAAAAGCGTCCAAATCATCTTTAGTCAAAAAATCTAAGGTTTGCTGCGGATAGTGCACGCATAATACACTAATGGCCCAAGCAACGGCCATTTTGGCGTAAAATCCATCAGCAGGGCAGGCGTTTAACAGCGGGAAGGTGTCTAGTGCAAAGGGCCCGTTTGCAAAGTGACAGAGCGCCGTTACGGCCGCAAACCGGAAATAATATTCCCGCTTGTCTTTAAAATAATGCGCCAAAAAAGTCCACATTGTTTCCGGCCGGCGGCGTGCGATGTGAAGACCGGTGCAGAAGCTGTCGCAAATACTCCAACAGTTAATTTTGGGTACAAATTGTTTAATCAGGGACAAGGTTTCCCGGTCGCTTGTCTGAAGCAGCCCGATAATCATCCCTTGCAACATTCTTTCTTCAAACGTTTCGTCTGTTAATAAATGAAGAGCCTGCGTGTTATATTGGCGGGCTAATTGTTTGGCTAAGCGGCGCAATGCCGGCAGACGCACCCCTAACATAGGCATATTAAGGCCGGGAAGCAAGGCTAAACTAAAGGTTTTATAAGACGGGTCTGCCAATGGAGTTAATAGTTTTTGTATTTCTGCGTGCATACATAAATTATAGCAGAGGGGAAAGGACGGGCAAAATAGTATAATAAAGTATTCTTTTCTAGTGAGGTGTATTTATGAAAGGCGGAACCACTACGGATTGGCGTGAACAAGAGTTAGCCCAATGGTATAACAAAAATATGAGAGGCAGTTTAGAGGGGTATGCCTCTTTGTTTGGGTTTGATAAAAATGATGCCGTGTTGGATTTGGGGTGCGGGGACGGCACCTTATTGGCCATAGCCGCCCAGCAGGGGGCGCGTGTAACAGGGGTGGATATTTCCGACGTGCAGCTTGCGGCTTCCCGCCAAGCCTTAAAAGGGGTAAAAGGAGCTACTTTAATTAAAAGCACTTTGCAGGAAGTGAACTTTCCGGAGCAGTCCTTTACTAAAGTGTCTATCCGCAAAGCCATTCACCATTTAACCAATGATGAAAAAGGCCTGCTGATAGACAAAATTTACCATTGGCTTAAACCCGGCGGTATTTTGATTATTGAAGACATGATTTTAACTTTTGCCTTGCATCGGCGCGACGAAAACCGTGCCTTAGTGGAGAAAGACGCCTCTATTTATTATGGTAGCAACTGGCCGGATTTTAGAGATGCTTTTTTTACCACGATGTATCAGGAACTACCGTGTGATTTGGCTCAGTTGACCCACCATTTGTTGTTTACGGGTTTTCATATCTTAAAAATTGCCAGCCCGGCGTGTTTTATGTCCACGGTTATTGCGGAAAAATAAATGAAAGACATTGGTTTTATAAAAGGGTGGACGCTGGTTGTCTGTTCTTTTGTGGTGGTGTTTGCATTTAGCACGGTTGACCACGCCATCTCCCCGTTGGTGGAATGGCTGCGGGTGTTTTTTGGCGTAACGGCTGAAAAAGTACTGTGGCTGATCAGTTCCTGTACAGCAGGTATTGTGGCGGGGCTGTTTGTGGGGCCGCAACTTATCAAAAGCATACGGGTAAACCGGGCAGTATGGCTGAGCCTGATTATGATGAGCGGCGGCGTGTGGGCTTTTGTAGCTACGCCTTCGTTTGTCTTGTCTTTGACGGTGCGGTTTATATTTGGGTTGGGTGCCGGTATTTTTAGTACGGTTTTATGGTGGCTGGCTTATGAAAGTATAGACCGGCGTTTTTATACGCCTATGATTACCGTGTTGACCGCTGCACGCCCTATGGCTGTGGCGGCTGGGGTTCCGTTAGTAATGTATGGCGGGCAATACGTAAGCTGGCGCTGGTCTTTTGCGGCGCTGGGGGTGTTGACGGCGTTGTTTTGTTTGGCTTTTATGTGGGCGGCCCCTAAAGATGAGGCGGACAAAGTTTCGTTTACGCCCAAGGCCTTGTTACAGCGTTATCAAGGGGCTTGGCATACCCCCCGGTTAAAAACCTTCTTTACGGCTATGTTTATAAACCGCTTGTGCTATTTTGGGTTTTATTCTATGCTGGGGTTGTGGTTTATAGGGCATTATCATTTGGACACGCTGGAAATAGCCCGCCCGCTAATGGCTATTGGCATTTGTGAAACATTAATTAATTTTGTGGTGCCGTTTTTATTGAAAATCGGGCCTAAAAAGTTGTTCTATATGTCTATCGTGGGCAATGCGGCGGCTTTTGCCGTGTTTGCGTGGGGGATATTGCCCCTGTGGTGGACGATTGCTTTTATCGGCCTGTTTGCTATGACAGACCGCGTATATAATATGCTGTTACTGCTTTTTATTCCGCAGGTGTTTGCCGACTCTAAAGACCGCACTACCATAGGCAGTTTAGTAACATTGGTTTCGTGGGGGGCTTTGATGGCGGTTTCCTGGCTGGAAGGGGCGCTGTTGCACCAAGTGGGGCTTAATTGGACGGCGGGGTTCCTATTAGTGGCACTGGTAGCTGGTACAGTGCTATATGTACGGGTATTAAAAGAAAGTGTGTTTGTTTCCTCTAGATAAAAATCTTCTAAACTTCATAATATGAGGTATAAGATCAGCAAAAGGATATAAAGTAGTAATTTGTTAAACAATATCTTTTGGACTGTTATTTATGGTAATAACTGCGTTGCCTAAAATAAAACTTATCGACTACAAGTTATAGTAGCTGGTAGTAGGGTTAACGATTCGTGGGATAAGGCTGGAGGTTGCGGTTGGTATGATCCAGTGCTATCCTTTGGGGCTGGGGATGTGTGGCCCAATTATCGGTATAGAAAACCTCGTCTTCCAACGTTGCAAAGTTACAGCTAAACTCTTTATTGAATACTTTTCGTAAAAAGTTAACGTTAGATATAGGATCTCGCCCTAAAAAGGAATAATTCTTGTCTGGAGTATATAGGGCTATAAAATTAGACATACGCTCATAATCGGTATAATATCCATGATCGGACATTAAAATAATGATACTGTTGGAAGCGTATTTTAAAATATGCTCAATTTCTGTTTGTATTACTTGGTCTGTATACGTCATTTGTTCTAAATAGGTAGAGAAACCAACTTTTCCCTGTTCATTAACAACGTATGGTTCATGGGGAAAAAGCAAGTGCATAAAAATAAATTTAGGGTGCTCTTTGTTTTGGTTCACCTCTTTTCTTAGTAGAGATAAAGAATGATTTAAAGATTTTGCCTTAGCATATTGGGTAAATTTAATATGGGAGGCAGAAGGTATAAATCTAATATCATGAAACAGCATATTGGTTAATATCTTGGAGGAAGCATAGTTTTGGTCAGAGGATTTGAATTTGTTATATACAACGTTAAAATTATTTATAAGTGTTACGTTGTAGCCGTATCTTTTAAGCAATCGGGCCATTAAATTATGTTTATAAAAATATTTAGAAAAAGCCACTAACTCATTTCCCTGGTAGCTAAAAGACATTTTATCTAAATAATTAAAATTAAGCATGCTGGGCAGCGCGTACAAAGTAAAAGGGTCGTTGGCGAACGAGTTTGGCACAATATAAAAGCCCTTGTCTGTTAAAAATTTTTCAAATTGTAAATATTTTTGCAAATAATAGGGGTCTGATATACAATGCTTGGATATGTGTCCATCTAAGACAATAAAAATAATGTTTTTATCTCCCGCGAAATGAGGACATTCATCCTCTGTTAAAAAAGAGGTGTATGCTTTAGAGGCATTACGTATTGCATTTACATAACGATACCCAGGTACAAGGTTATTGAGTAAGCATATACATAATAAACAAATACCTACAAAATTGATGATTTTATAGATAATTCGATGGTGACAGTTTTTCCATAATAGAAAATAGACTATTAATAAAAGACAGGGAATAAGTAATTCGTGAAATAACAGCAAAGGTTGCTCTGAAGGTTGAAATGAGTTATTAAAATAGAATATTAGCCCTTGAAGCATAAAAAGCATTAATGCGGCTTTTTTATAAGAAAGGAATATACGAAATAGTTTAAATAATAAAAAAAGCACAGAGAAACAGGCTAATACATAATAAAAAATATCTTTGTTAGAAATTACATAGTAGTTGGTTAAATTGTTCCTTAAGACATAATACAATACTATATAAGTGTTGCTTAAGATAAGAGGCGTTAGCCAAAGTAATTTAAGTCTAATTTTATTTAACCGAAACATTTTTGCTTTCCATTACAAAGAGAATACGGTTCGTATGAGCGATTTCTTGTTGTTGTTTTATTGTGTAAAACTGGCTAAATGCTTGTATAAAGGTGTTTAGATTATAATTACCAAAGACGTCTTTCCTATTAAGCAAAAGTTTTTGTGTTTGTATGTCTGTTTTGGGAACAAATTCAATGATAAGATGTTTTGCAAAAGCAGAAAAATATTGAGCTATCAGTTCAAACGGAATATTGTAACTGATTGCAAGATGATGTATAAAGGCTAGACATAAAATGCAGCTATTATCTCTTTTTCTGTTGTTTAGGCTATCCCGTTCTTGATGCGCAAAGCCAAGAGCCGGAGAGGGATTGGTCAAGTCCATAATAAGCGGAAGGACTGGCAAATGGGAATTCTTTAAGGCTTGGTAGGCTTTTTCAACGGCTATAGAATCAATGTCTAACGAAATAGTGTTAATATTTAACTGGGCGATATTTTTCGAGAACAGACTGATATTTCCACCGAAATCCCAAATATTGTCTGGATGAATGGTTTGGATAAAGGATAACAGTAAATCATTTTTTATTTTTAAGTCCTCTGCAGTATAAGAAGAAAATTGATAATAATCCTGCCATTGGGTTTTTTGCTTGTGTGGTTTGAGGGCCTGTATAGTGGATTTTAGGTTATCAATAAGTGCAAGCATTTGAAATTTGGAGAAAACCAGATCGGCTTCTTTTATTTTATAGAACTGTTTATTGTATTTGGCCTCATTGTAATTATGAAGAAAGATGTGTATAAATAGCCCTAGCTTAAAGAACGCACGGAGAGGAAGCAATCTTTTGGCTAAATCCAAAGGAATCCCGTTTAGATATTCTTTTAATAACGGGGGAGCAATTCTAATGTCAATGTAAGACATCATCGCCAGCGGTGCTAGAAAGGTTTGACAAAACTGTTTATAAGCGTCCCAGGGTTTGTTTTCAAAAGGTTCAAAGGATAAGGTGTCTATTAACAACGGATTGCCATTTAGAAATTGTATATTAAAGGGTGTGGCGTCTTTTAACGTCATACCATAATCTAAAGCTATTTGCTCAATTTCAAGTGTTGCCAAGGCGGCGTCTTTTAGTTGGGAAAAACACCACTCATAAGGGTATGAAATAAATATTTGTTGGGGTTGTATGGTGTCTTTGGCTATTTCTGTGTGGGGAATTAACAAATTTTTTTTAAATAGAACCTCATATAGCCCGCTGTTTTTACATTTTTCGTAAACATCTAAATAGGTTTTATTTATTTTTCTATATAAAACCGAATTTTGTGTATAAACAAAGCCTGCCGGATCTTTAAAAGAAGAAAATATTTTTTTCATTTATGAAGGCTAGTAAAAAAGTTTTTAATATTTTTCCAAAAAAGCTTGATTGCATATAAAACGGCTAAAAAGCTAGCTAATAAAACTTGGAGAAACATACTGCCTGTTCCTGGATCCAAGTATGCATAGGCAGGTAAAGAACACATTAATAGAAATGAAAGGAGAATATATTTCATATGTTTATTATATATTTTATCTAGTTATGTTGCTTATGTTTTGTGTTGTATTCTGTTTTTTAGTTGCATATGTTAGATATTAATTATTAGTTTTAATGTAAAGACTGAAGCATAATTACCATAATAATGATGTAAAGAAAATCAAAATTTACAAAAAAGATAGTAAAAAAACGAAATAATCTTGTTGTTCTCTCCAACCCTCAGCCCCGCTAGAAATATTATTTATAGCAGGTTTGAGGGTGATAAACTAAGTATTTAATATTTCTGCATCGGATAAGTTTAATATATAATTGCCTAGGCTATGGAAATTTATGTTTATGCATAACCTAGAAGATGCTAAATTGTAGGGTTATGTTTTAGGTATTTATAGCAGGTGGGTGTTCTGGAGAGAAAGGAGTTTTGTGAGTTCTTTTAGAGGGCTAACAAGTTTGATAGAATAACAATAATAGTTTTTTTAAGGAGATTTTATGAAAAAATATTTATTAATAGCAGTGGTGATTGTGTTTGCCGCCGGGTTGGTGTGGTTTGGTACGTTGGATCAAGAAGCGCAGGACGGATTATTGGAACCGGCTGTGCAAGAAGAAATACAACAGCCTGCCGAAGCTCCAGCTACGGCCCAACAGGCCCCTTCCAAAGAGGTGCAGAGTGTTTATGAAGGCGTATTACCGGCAGCAGACTGCCCCGGTATTCAAACTACACTTACATTATATAAGGATGGTTCTTTCCAGTTAAACGAAGTGTACTTAGAACGCGATACTGCTTTTACCCAACAAGGTACATTTAAGGTGGAAAACGGCGTGCTTACGCTATTGGAAACGGGTGACACTCCCCGCTATTTTCGCTTAGAAGAAAATGCTGCTGTTATGTTGACAATGGATCAAAAACCTATTACAGGCGCTTTGGCGGCACATTACATATTGCGTAAAAAATAACTCTTTTAACCATTAACCAGCCGCTCTTATACATAAGAGCGGCTTTTTTCACGCCCTAGCTGTAAGGCTGGGGTTTTTTATATTTTAATTACCGCTTTGACTAATTCTTTTTTAAAAACAAACTATATTTTTAGGGCTGAGCAGTATGCCTTTAAACTGTGTTTTTGTTTCCTAAATCCTGCCGATAATGGCTCTTGCCGATAACGTCGTCCGAAGCTGCGTCGAAAAGAGTTTCACTCTTTTTATTCCATAAAATATGCTCCTTCTAGACTAAAGCTATTATTTATAACTGTGAGACAATTGGACGTTTAACCTATCAATCTTACAACTTTTCTAATCTTAGAATAATCTTTATTAGTTGTGTAAAATAATATAAAAATAATATATTATATAACTATAATAAGTTAATAAATTATAATGTTATATCATTATTTATAAAGAGGGTCTTATAAGATTAAAAATATGTAGCAAAGTGTGTCCTTAAGCATGTTTTGCTGTAGTGTGTTTTATAACACCTAATTACCTAATGCATTGTTATTAAAAATATGAAAATATCTGTTGTTATCCCTTCTAAAAATGGCTTACATCATTTAAAAGAATGTTTGCCTACCGTTATTAAAGCAGCCCAAAAATCTTTTTGTGAGGTTGATATTACAGTTGTTGATGATAATTCAACCGATAATACATCCAGATTATTATTAGAATTATTCCCTTCGATTCAAGTTTTGCAAAATCCTTCGCAAGGCGCTTGTTCTGCACGTAACTGGGGCGTGTCTCATTCTAAAGGCGAGTGGCTGGTTTTTTTAGATAATGATGTGTTTTTGGAAGAGACTTTTTTTGATACTTTGGCCAAATATTTAAAACCCAATATTTTTTGTGTCACTTGCGCTGGGTATGCTGCTTATCCGAAAAATATGAATGAACCGGAGCAATTGGATGGTATCAAATTGTTGCATTGGAAAAGAGGCTATCCTCGTTTTACAGTAAATGTATTTAATTCGAAATTAAAAGAAAATGCTTCTTATTTGTCTTGGGGCGTACAGGGGGCATATTTTGCTTGTAAACGCAGTAAATTTGAGGAGTTAGGTGGCTTTGATGTTTTGTTAGATCCTTACTTGTTGGAAGAAACGGATTTGGCTTATCGTGGTTTAAAAAGAGGGTGGAAAATTACGTACGCTGCAGATACTACTCCACGTCACAAATGCGGTGGTACTATAAATAGTAAAAAAAGTGCGCGAACAAAGTTCTTGTCTAAACGGAATCGTATTTTGTTTGTGTGGAAAAACATTCATTCTAAGAAATTATTAATAAATCACATTATGTGGTTGGTATTATCTGTCAATTTTAAGGCCTTGTTTGAATGTATTCGTTTGTATCCTCAAATAAAACAGAAACGTCGAGAGGAAAAATCCTGTTTAAAAGTGTCAGATACCAAGCTGTTTAGTCTGGGAAATCAGATCTATGAAGAGTAACCCTTTAATTTCTATTATTGTTCCTGTTTACAATGTACAGCGTTATTTGCCCCGTTGTTTGGATAGTATTTTAAAGCAATCGTTTCCTTCTGTAGAAGTCATTTGTGTTAACGACGGTTCCACTGATGAGTCTGCTTTAATATTGGCCGAATATGAAAAAAAATATAGGGATAACCTTCGAGTGATCTTTCAAAAAAACCAGGGACTTTCTAGCGCTAGAAATAGAGGTATAGAAGCTGCTAAAGGGCAATGGTTAATGTTTGTAGATAGTGATGATTATGTGGCAGAAAACTTTTTAACACAGTTAGCAAAACATATAAGGCCTAATTTGGATTTAATATGTTGGGGGGCTCAAGCTATAGCGGAGAATAATGAGTTGATTCCGTGGCTTTCTATTCAAAATAGTCATTTGAGAATTCGCTTTAAAGGAAAATGTAAGTTTGGGGTTAAAATTGCCCGTAAAACTCCGGTAACGGTATGGAATAAGTTATTTAGAGCAGATATTATACGCCAACATTCTATTTTGTTTCCTGAAAAATGTTTATTTGAAGATAATGGATTCTTTTGGAAATATTTTCCTTTTTGTCATACCGCATATTTTATTCAAGATAAATATTATTTTTATACGCAAAGAAATGATTCTATTATGGGCAAGTTGTTTCGCAATGAGCTGTCATCGCGGGCAAATGGTGCCAAGGTCGCTCAAGATATAGCGTGTTTTTATATTTCTAAAGGTTTGTTTTATCGATATGAGTCTCTGTTGCAGAAAATATTTTTAAGTTTATTTTTTATGGATTTTGATCATGTCACACCGGAGAATAAACCTATTGTGCTTGAACAAGGAAAAGCAATTTTAGCGACCATCCCATTTGTGCACCAAAATACGAAGTTAAAAGCTATTGCTACCGGGAATACTAAGATATTAACAAGCTATAACCAGCCTTCTTCTTGGGAAAAAGTATTTGCAATTCGTAAAGAAAATGGAAAAAAATATTTATATTTACTTGGTTTTAAGATTGGATTAAATAGGTAGAAAAAATGAAAGGTTCTCATATATTATTTTGTTTAGGTACTCGTCCGGAAGTTATAAAAATGGCTTCCATTATTAAAGAAGTGCAGGCCCACCCTTTGTTAAAAGCACTGGTTGTTAATACAGAGCAACAAAGAGAACTTTCTCAATCTACATTAAGTTTTTTTAATATCAAACCCGATTATGCTTTAGATATTATGAAAGAAAATCAAACATTGCCTCAATTGCAAGCCCGTTTGCTTATGTCTTTGAATATGATTGTTCAACAAGAAAATCCTTCTGTTGTTGTAGTACAAGGGGATACAATGACGGCATTTTGTGGGGCTTTAGTTGCTTTTTATAATCATATTCCTATAGCGCACATTGAAGCGGGGCTACGTAGTTATAATTTACGAGAACCCTTCCCAGAAGAAGGTTTGCGACAGATGATCTCTAGGCTGGCTACGTGGCATTTTTGCCCCACTATTGAAGATCAAGATAGTTTAATTAAAGAAAATATTACACAGGGTTTGTATGTAGTTGGTAATACGGTTATAGATAGTTTGTTAAGCATTACAGACGAACAATTAAAAATAGCGCGGGCTAGACTTGAAAAAATGAACATTATATTTAATGATAAATCAGTGTTGGTTACTGTTCATAGGCGAGAGAATCATGGCGTTCGTTTACAAGAAATTTTACACGCATTAAAACGATTGGGGGAAAAGTTTCCTGATCATCAGTTTGTCTGTCCAGTGCATCCTAATCCGAATGTGAATAAATTTGTAAGAGAGCAGTTATCCTCTTTGTCTAATTTCATATTAACTGATGGGTTTTCTTATCCAGAATTGGTTTGTTTAATGAAAGCAGCCAAACTAATTCTTACTGATTCGGGAGGTATTCAGGAAGAGGCTCTCAGTTTTTCGTGTCCGGTATTAGTCTTACGTTATAAAACTGAACGAATGGCAGGAGTACGTGCTAAGATGGTCAAACTAGTCGGGACCAAAGAAGAAAATATTTTTGATGAAGCCGTGCAAATTTTGAACTTGCCCAAAGAAGCTACACGTTTATCCCTTGGTAATAATCCGTATGGGAATGGAAATAGTGCAGCTAAAATTATTTCTATTCTACAGGAAAGCATAATAAAATGAAGAAAATACTAAAACATTTTTGGTGGCAAAAATTTTTACGAATCCTTCCTGTTCGAGTTAGAGGTTTTTGGCTCGCTAGGTGTTATAAAGCTTTTTTATTTGAATGGATGAGGAGGGAGAAAATAGCAACGGAAAAGACTGTTTTTATAATCCAAGCCTCATTTTTTGACCCTAAAGGCCAATGTTGCTTTTATGGCGGGGCAGAGAAATATATGTTGGATTTAGCTGACTTGTGCCAACGTAAAGAAATAAACTGTGTTTTACTGCAATATTCTAATGAAGGTTTATGGGTGAGAAAAGAGAAAAATTTATGGGTGGTTGCTATTCCTACAGTAGGAAGTGCAGAAGTGTATTATGAGGAAATTTTTTATCTCTTGAAGAGCGTCTGTTCATATCAGGTATTGTATTCTTGGTGTGCTGGTAGTTATAGAATGACTCCGGGAAGTTTGCTTCTTAGTCATGGTGTTTTTTGGGATAGTTATCTTAAAACTAAAACTTTGGAATCCAAGCGTTTACAAGAAATTAAAACCCAGTTAATTAATTGTAAAGTTTTATTGTCTGTAGATGTGAATACGTTATCTTGGTTTAGATGTACCTTCCCTTCCTATTCTAGGAATAAAACAATGTGTTACATTCCTAATTACGTAGATGTTTCTAAATTTTATCCTGCCGCTGAATGTAGCACTAAAATACGAATCCTTTTCCCTAGAAGAGCAACCTATTATAGAGGGTATTGGATAATGTCTCAAGCTGGGAGGCGCATTTTGCAGGAATTTCCAAACACAGAATTGGCTTTTGTTGGTTTTGTTCATGAAGGTGATATTGCTAAAGATATAATGCTATTAAAACAGGAGTTTCCAAATAGAATTATTCAAGAAGCCGTTTCGCCAGATAAAATGCCTGATTTCTATCGTTCTGCTCAAATTGCAGTTATTCCTACCATTTATTCTGAAGGAACCTCATTATCTTGTTTGGAGGCAATGGCTAGTGGATGTGCTGTGGTATCTAGTAATGTGGGGGGATTATCCAATATTGTGTTAAAAGATTTTAATGGCCTTTTGGTAAATCCTACTGTAGAAGACTTTTATAAGGCTTTAAAAGAACTGATTACTTCTCCAAATTTGCGAAACTTCTTGGCGAATAATGCCATTAAAACTGCTGCAGTATTTAATAAAGAAAAGTGGGAGAACTCTTGGAGTCAGATATTATTTGATAAAACAAGTAGCCCTTTTTAATAAACAGAGGTTTTGGTTGTTCTTTGAGGGACATATTCTCCTGTCTAAACACACAACAACTTGGGCAAGGTGGTATTATTCTTATTCAAGGTTAATATGAAACGCCTTATTGATAGATAGATTTTTAAGTTATAAGTACTTCCACAGCTCGTTTTACCAAGTATTAGCGTCTGTAACAAAAGGTTTTTTAGTGACATCAAAATAAAAATAGTAATCAAACCCAAACAGCTTGGCAGGCGTTTTAACAGCCAGATTTTTGGGGGTGTTTTTGTAAAACTCAATTACAAAATGATAGAGATCTACTTGGGCAGAACTAGAGCCATATAACTGGGCATCTTCTTTCCACGGCATACCGCCCACAGCAAAAATAGAAACAACTTCCTGCGGGGGGATTCCCGATGTGTTAGCTAAGGAGTTTTGGGCATTAATACTGGGGTCAGAAAACAATGGGGTATTTAAGTTGTAGCGCAAAACATGCAACGCCCCACCGATAAATACCATTTTAGTATTAGGCTGTTCATACCCAGCCCGCAGAAAGGCCTTGGCGGCAGCATTACGAACGTCAATAGACGGGTTAGGAAGATCATAGGCATAGAACACTACATCCGGCTGTTCTTTAAGCAGCCGATAGCCTAAACGCAGCCAGCGCACCTCTTCCCGCAAAGTGGCGGGAATGTATTTTTTCCCCATCTGTTTATGAGCGTATTCCACCGCTTGTTTTAATAACTCTTTTTCAGGCAGTTCTTTTATGTGGGCACGGATAAATTCCATAGCAATATTTGCCTGATAGGAAAATTCCACAAATAAATGGGTAATACGCTCATTTTCTGGGGCGGATTGGTTATAGGCAATTAAATATTCCACCAGTTGTTCGGCGGGGTAGTGCATGGTGTGGTCTTCCCCAATTAAAATAACGCGTGCTTTTTGTAAATCAGGCAATAAAAAAGGGTTGGCGGCGTTTTTATTTAAAACCAGCGGCTTGTGCTGTTGTAAATGCTTATACATAGCTTGAAAGACGTTATTTTGCGACAGGACTGCTGGAATTTTTTCCGCAGGAGGCTCTTTTTGCTGTAAGAGCTGGCTGGCGCGTTTAAACAACGGCCTTTGTTGTTCTGGCATTTGGGTTATTAAATGTGGCAGCCAAACCAGAATGTCTTTTAGCGAGTAGCCAGCATTAGAAAACATTCTTGTTTTATATGAAATATTCGTCTGATCCGGCGCGATATCCGGCAGATTATCAAGGTACTTTTTGGCTTGTTCCAGAATTGATTTATCTTCTAAACGTAGCGGTAAATTTTTAAGTGTTTGTTGCGCTTTTTCCAAATCCGGCAAGGAGGGCTTCCCCTGGCTTTGTGCACAAACCGGTATCCATATAAACAGATTTAAGAGTAAATAAATGGAAAATGTTTTCATATAGTATATTTTAAATGGCTGTTGTAAGTTTTACAAGGATTGATAAGTGAAATAAGCGTATGAAAGAGGCGACAGGTTAAAAGGCGTTTTGAAACAAGACTCTTGCAGGAGGAATGCGTCCTATGAACCCCGTTAAAAATTACCCCTAAACAACGATTTTTTGTGTTATAAACAAATGCAAATCTATTAAAAAACCTATAAAAACTGGTTGATGAATGTACAGCTACTGATTATGAGATAATTAAAGACAAAAAACTGTTCTTGATTCTTTCTGTTTATACAGAGTGGTATTATTGAAGGGAAGATAATTTTTAATAATTAATAATATTTGAAATCTCTTAGAGATGACCTCTTCTAATGTCCCTCTAAAAATTGGGATAGGTTCCTTGTATAGAAGCAAGGATAAATCACAAAATATATATATATGTTAATGACGGCTGAAGAAAAAGGCAACAAAAAAGGCACTTCGTACGAAGTGCCTTTTAAAATGGTGGACCGGAAGGGACTCGAACCCCTGACCCCCTGCGTGTAAAGCAGGTGCTCTACCAGCTAAGCTACCGATCCTAAAACTGTTTCTATAAGAACCTACATTTATTTTAGCATAAAAAAAGCTTCAGCTCAATATTTTTTAAAACAGTTTGTTATTTTTCCACTTTTGGGGTGGTGCGGGCCCATTCATCGGCTTCGGGGCCCCATTTGTCTTTTACGGCTTGAGGTATTTTAAATAAAATGCTGGTGCATTTGGCGGAGATACTGCCGTCCGGCAGAATGATGGCACCTTCCACCTGTGCACGGGAGCCGCCGTCCTTAATCACCCGGCCAATGGCTTTTAGTTTGGTGTTGGTGGGGGTGTTTTGCTTGTAAACCACTTCCATCTTAAGGGTTACCATCAGGCGGTTAAAATCATTATTAAGCAAAATGGCGCGGCCGGAGGTTTCGTCTAATATGGTGGCTATAATGCCCCCGTGCATAGTGCCCGGGTAAGAGCAATACTTGTCATCTAACATAAATTCGGCTTCCACTTGGTTTTCGTCATAATTGTTGTACCATTCCAAGTGCAGGCCGAAGGGGTTGTTTCTGCCACAGGCAAAACAGCCTAAAGACGTAGGTTGGCGTAATTTTTCCATAACTCCTCCTCAAAACTATATTATACTTTTTTGCTAAACTTAAAATATGGCTATTGAATGTGAATTTAAGTGGAAGGCGCATACGCAGGAAGATTTCTCCCGTATGTTAGAAGTAATAAATAAATATTTTACCGGGCATTTGCAGGGGCCGCAGAAGGTATTAAACCAAGATTATTATTTAGATACACCCTCCCGGCAGTGGAGTGCCCATAAAACCGCTTTACGGATACGGTGTTCAAATGGCGTGTTTGAAGCCACGTCCAAAACTCAAACTAAAATGGTAAACGGCAAAGCCGTCCGCCAGGAGGAAACAATCCCGCTTGCCTCTGCCGGAAATATTGAAGACGCTGTTAAATTGCTTGAACAAAAAGCAACTTGGCAGGGGTTGCCTTTGGCGGGGCTAGAGGTGGTGTTTACTATTAGTAACCACCGTCAAATATATAATTTAACTAGCGATGATGCCTTGTATGAATTAGCTTTGGACGACTGCCAGCTAACCGCCGGTATAAAACAAATGCCGTTAAAAGAAATTGAGCTTGAGTTAAAACGCGGAAGCGAAAAAGAGTTTTCTGCTTTTGCACTTTTATTAACTGAAAAAAGCGGCTTATCTGTACCCGAAAAATCTAAAGTGGAAAGTGCGCGTAGTTTGTTGGAGGAAAACAAATGAACGGAATTATTGCGTTAGTTTTGAGTATGGTGGCACCGGGCGCCGGGCAAGTTTTTAATGGCGATTATTGGCTGGGTGCTGCTTTGGGGGGGATGTTTGCTTTAGGTAAAACAGCCTTGTTACCGCTAAGCGTGCGGGTGTTACGCGTACAAACGGAAGAGGGGTTGCTTAAGTTATTTTATTGGTTTAATTGGTTGTATAGTTTGTGCGTGTTGTTTGCCATTGTGCAGGCAGGGGCGCGCGGATTTGGAGGAGCGCAAAGCCATCCGTGGACGGGAGTTTTAAGCGCATTTATGATTGTGGCTGTGTTTAAAAATACGCATAAAGAAATTTTGTTTTCTGCTTTGTGCGGGCGCAGAGGACTTTATGAAATTATAAAGCCGAATAGAAAATCTACGTCGGAAAGTCAAACCTCAGACGGGAAAACGAAATAAAAAATACCTCTTGCTTTTTTTAAAAAAATTATTTTACGACGGTAATTTTATTGCATTTTAAACTAATTTGTGCTATTATTTTTATGAGGTTAAAACTAATTGTCTTAGGAGAATAAAATGGCCGTTAAAAAAACTGTTAAAAAAGCCGCTGCTAAAAAACCGGCTAAAAAAGTAGCTGTTAAAAAAGCTGCCGTTAAAAAACCGTGTGCCAAAAAAGCCTGCGCTAAAAAAGCTTGTGCTAAAAAAACCACGGTAAAAGCCGCCGCCGTTAAAAAGGCCGCCGCTAAAAAACCGTGTGCCAAAAAAGCTTGTGCCAAAAAAGCTTGTGCTAAAAAAGCCTGCGCTAAAAAAGCACCGGCCAAAAAAGTAGCCGTTAAAAAAGCTCCTGCCAAAAAAACTGCTGCAAAGAAAGCAGTAAAAAAGGTGGCTAAAAAGAAATAATTTGTACAACTGAAAATAAACCCGCCGTTCTAAACGGCGGGTTTATTTTTTATGAATTGTTATCACTTAGAAAAAATATTGGTTTTGAAAAACAAAAATCTTCGTTCTGTAAAGAACTACATCAATAAAAAACCCCAAACGTATGGTGTGTTTGGGGTTTTTTATAATGGCTTGCGGGTTATTTAAGTTTGTAGAACTTGGCAATAATGTCCCACGCTTCTTCGGCGGTTTCTACCACTTCGCAGGATTCTGCTTCTTCCGGGGAAATCACCCCGTAGGACGCCAACCCCGGAATGTTGACTACGGTGTTCCAAAATTCTTTACCTACCAACACTATCGGGATTTCTTGTTTTTTGCCTGTTTTTACCAAGGTTAAAATTTCAAACAGTTCATCAAACGTGCCAAACCCGCCCGGGAATACCACAAACGCCTTGGAACGCATAACCAAATGCAGTTTGCGTATAGCAAAGTAATGGAACAGGAAGGCCAAGTCTTTCGTAATATAGGCATTGGGCTTTTGTTCGTGCGGCAGGGTAATATTAAAACCAATGCTCTTGCCGTTTTTTTCATAGGCGCCGCGGTTGGCAGCTTCCATCAGGCCCGGGCCGCCGCCAGTTACAACGGCAAAGCGGTCTCCGGCTTTTTCAATAACAATATTGGCAAATTTACGGGCAATATCGTAATATTTGGAAAGTTTCAGCAGTCCTTTTGCCTCATATAAGCGGTTTTGCAGGTTTTTGTCTTGCGGGTTTTTATCAAGCGCTTCTTGGGCCGCTTGTACTTTTTGTTTAGCTTCCTGCTCTTCCCGCACGCGGGCGCTGCCAAAACAGACGATGGTTTCTTCTATTTTGTGGTGCTGTAAGTAAAGTTCCGGCTTCATTACTTCCAGCTCCATACGCACCGGGCGCATAATGTCTTGTTTTAAAAGCTGAATGTCTTCGTAGGCTTTAATATAAGAATGTTCGTGTTCTATGTCTTGTACGCTCATAAGAAACCTCGCTTATTTTTGCCAATCTAAAATGTGTTTTGCTATTTGATCGGCATTTAATCCCAATTGTTCATAAAGTTGGGAGGATTTGCCGTGTTCTACAAAATGGTCTTCTATCCCCAGGCGCAGCAACTTGCTGGAACTTTGCTTATCTGCCAGGTATTCCGCTATGGCTGAGCCAAAACCGCCTATTAAGCTGTTGTCTTCCACCGTAACCAAGCGGGGGGAGATTTTTAAGGCTTCGTCCAATATTTGTGTGTCTAAGGGTTTTACAAAGCGCATATTAATTACCCCACAGTCTAAGCCTTGTTCTTTTAACAGTTCCGCTGCTTTTAGCGCCGGGTGTACCCGGTTGCCAATGGCCGCTATGGTTAAATCTTTGCCGTGTTTAAGCCAAATCCCTTTGCCAATTTCCAGGCGTTTGGGTTTGGCGTCCATTTCCACCCCAAAACCGGCCCCGCGCGGATAACGCAGCACGAAGGGAGCATTAGCATCTAACCCGGTTTTAAGCAGATGCTGCAGTTCATTTTCATCGGCCGGGGCGGATATGATTAAATCCGGCACGGTGCGCAGGAAACTTAAGTCAAATACGCCGTGGTGAGTGGGGCCGTCTTCTCCCACCAGGCCGGCGCGGTCTAATGCAAATACAACGGGGAGCTTTTGTAAAGCCACGTCGTGCAAAATTTGGTCGTAACAGCGTTGGGCAAAAGATGAATACAACGCATAAACCGGTTTTAACCCGCAGGCTGCCATACCTGCTGCAAAGGTGGCGGCGTGTTCTTCGGCAATGCCTACGTCAAAATAACGCGAGGGAAACTTGTCTCTAAACGCGTCCAACCCGGTTCCTTCCGGCATAGCGGCGGTAATGGCGTTGATGCGTTCATCCTTTTCGGCCAGTTTTAACAACGCGTCCGAGAATGCTTGCGTAAACGTGACGGAATTGGCTTTGCCAATCGTGTCGCCAGTTTCCACATCAAAAATACCAATACCGTGAAATTTGGTTGGTTTTTCTTCGGCCGGTTTATAGCCTTTGCCTTTTTTGGTAACGGCGTGCAAAATAACCGGGCCTTTTACGTCTTTTACGCTTTCCAGCACTTCTATCATTTCTTCTATATTATTGCCGTTTACGGGGCCGAAATACCGCACCCCCATTTCTTCAAAAATAGTGCCGGGAAATAAAATTGAGCGGGCTCTTTTGGCCAGCTTAGCGGCATTGTTGCCCAAATCGTCAAAACGTTTTAAAAATTGAGAGGCGCGTTCCTCGGCCATTTGCACGTATTGTTTGGTAAGCAGTTTGGTTAAAAACTTTCCTAATGCGCCCACACGTTGGGAGATGAACATCTGGTTATCGTTTAAAATAATCAGCATATCACTGGCCAGCAGGCCTGCATTTTGCAGGGCTTCATAGGCCATACCGCCGGTCAGGCAGCCATCCCCCACCACGGCGATGACTTTGGATTTTTCTTTCTTTTGGTCTCTGGCAATAGCCATCCCCAGCGCGGCTGAAAGCGCTGTGGACGCGTGTCCTACACCAAAAGTATCGTAAGGGCTTTCGTAACGTTTGGGAAAACCGCTTATGCCGCCTTTTTGGCGGATGTGTTCAAATTCTTTTTGCCGCCCGGTAAGCAGTTTGTGGGCATAGGCTTGGTGGCCGGTGTCAAACACAATTTTGTCTTCCGGCGTGTTGAATACATAATGCAGGGCCGTGATAATTTCTACCGCGCCTAAGCTGGAACCCAAGTGCCCGCCGTTTTTGCTGACGGTGGAGATGATGGTGTCCCGTAATTCTTGGCACAGCGTGGGCAGCAATTCTTTTTTAATTAAGCGTAAATCTTTTGGGCTTTGAATGCTGGGAAGTACTTTCATACACAAACCTCAAATTAATAAGTACGGGTTTTGAAAAACTCGGCCATTTCATACAAAGGCCATAAGTTTTTCTTCTTGGCAGTTTTTAACCCGTCCAGCGCTTTTTGAGCATTGGCAATCAGCAATTGGGCGTGTTTTCGGCTGCCTTCCAGCCCATACAAAGAAACAAACGTAAGTTTACCGTTTTCTTTATCGCTGTTGGATTTACCCAGTTGCTGGGCGGTGGAGGTAACGTCTAAAATGTCATCCACAATTTGAAACACTAAACCAATGCAGTTGGCGTATTTTTTAATCAGGGTTAAATCTTTACCTTTTACGCCGGCTAGCAGGGCGCCGCTTTCCACGCTGCCGCGGATTAAGGCGCCGGTTTTATTGGCGTGAATGTAATTTAAAATGGTTTCGGGCGTGGTTTCCTTAACAGAGGAAGGAAGCATAAAATAGTGCAGGGTTTTATCGGCCAGCGGTTTAGAGGTTTTTTTGAGTTTTTCCGCTCTTGTGCTGGCGGCATCCGCCGCACCCATACCTTCGGCGTACACATCAGCCGTTTGGCCGCCCACCATACCGCTTGCGCCGGCACAGTTGGCAAAATTTAATAGGGCGTTTAGGGTGTTTTCGGCCCCGATGGATTTGACTTTTCCGTTTTGGGCAAACACCTCAAACACGTAGGTAAGAAGGGCGTCCCCGGCCAGGAGGGCTAGGTCGTCCCCAAATACTTTGTGGTTGGTGGGTTTGCCGCGGCGGAGGTTGTCATTATCCATACAGGGTAAATCGTCGTGGATTAAGGAATAGGTATGCAGCATTTCCACCGCGCAGGCGGCGGGCATCACGTCGGCAGGTTTTTTGCCAAAGGCCTCGGCGGTAGCCATCAGCAAAATGGGGCGAACCCGTTTGCCGCCCGCTTGGAGCGAGTAGGCCATAGAATCGGTCAAAATTTTAGGAGAATTTTTGATTTTACCTATATATTTGGTTAAATTTTTTTCTACCAGTTTGGCGCGTTCTTTTAGATACACGTTAAAATCGTTCATAACCATTCCTTGTTTTATGGAAATATACGTCTTACTCTTATTATACCTTATTAGCAGACACAAAAAGGCCCCGCGCTAAAGGGCGGGGCCGAATGTTAACGGGTTTTGGTATTTAGCTGCTGCTGGATTTGGCGGCCTTTTTCCAAATCTGTTTTGGCGGCCTGCTTCCAGGATTTGCTCCAGGAAGAAAGCGCTTGATACTGTTCCATCACCACGGGGAAAAAGTCCTTCTCGTTAAAGGGCTGGGCCCAGTTTTGGGAGCGGTATAAAGCAATCACCCGGCTGATGCTGCGGTTGCTCCAACCCCAGGAACGAAGTAAAGTACATTCCGAAGAATTTAAATTTTTCTGTAAGTCTGCCAATTGCTGGTCGGAATATTTTTTTAAGTTTAAAAATTGATAGACCTCGTTCGTCTTCATCGGGAAGGCTCCCTTACCGTGGGCAAAGGCCATCATTTTACGGTAGAGCGTTTCCACTTCGGTCTGTCCGTTGGCCATAAGGCTTATAGCGTCTTTGCGCCCGGCACCTAAAGAGGCTAATTCTTTAGAGAAAACGTCCAGCGAGGGGGAGTCTTCAAAAAAGAAACGGGTAGGAGCATTCGCCTGGGACAGCAAGGAATAATCTGCCGGGGTAGCCGTTTTTAATACCACCGGTTTTAATTCCTGCCATTTTTTCAAAGCGTGTTTAAAACGGGCCTCGTTTTGTAATAATTTCTTGCGTAAGGTTAAGGCCGAGGTTTGGGAATTGGGGCCAAAGTGCATAATGTTGAGCCCTTCATACAGGCTAGCCCACCAGTTGCTTAAGGTAGAGGTGACGCCCAGATCTTCTGTATATACACGAAATGCAGCCAGATCTATCAGATGGGCCAGTTGGGCTTGGCCGGTTTTAAAAAATACATACTCAAAAGCTTTATCTATTTGGCGGGCCTCTTGTAAGGCGGCCGTTTTCCATTGGCGTGCAAGGGCGGCGTTTGTAAGAGCTTGAGGAGCTTTTTGGGCTGCTGAAGCAGCGGTTTTTTTGGCCAGTGCTTTAGCCGGAATTTTTTGGGCGTATGCCGGGGCGGTGAGGGTTAAACAAAAAACACAGGCCGCCGTATAAAAACGAGTGTGACGCATAGAATCCTCTCTTAAATAAAATAATAGTTATTCTATTTTATTTTAAAATAGACGCACGCTTAGCGAAAGGGCCTTTAGACCTATTTTAGTTGGACAAAAAGACCTAACCGGCTTTTGTTTTATATATAATTTTAATATGGTAAAAGTGAATAGGCCGCATATCGGCATTTTTGGAAAAATGAACGTGGGCAAGAGTTCGCTGGTAAACGCCTTGACGGGACAGCAAGTTTCCGTCGTGGCGCAGCACCCCGGCACCACTACTGACCCGGTAAAAAAAATTATTGAAATTTTGGGCATAGGCCCGGTAACTATTATTGACACTGCCGGTTTGGATGATCTTTCCGCCCTGGGGGCGCAGCGCGTACAAAAAACTACGGAAGTACTTCAACAGGTGGACTTAGCCATTTTGGTGTTTGCCGAAGAATGGAACGACTATGACCAACAACTGTTAAACCTTTTTACCGCGCAAAATATCCCTTTCTTTTTGGTTCATAATAAAAGCGATTTGCCCCGCCCGTCTGTAAACCTAACGGGGGTGGATATGGTGGACTTTTCCTGCAAAACGCCGGATGTGGCTCCCCTGCTGCAAGCCATTAAAAAACACTTGCCCCAAACGGCCTATGCGCAGGATGTTTTGCTAGATGATATAGTTTCCCCGGGGCAGCAGGTGGTGTTGGTGATTCCCATAGACGCTTCCGCCCCGCAGGGACGCCTTATTTTACCCCAAGTGCAAACGATACGCAACTTGTTGGATATAGGAGCCACAGCCGTATGCCTAAAAGACACGGAACTGGCCGATTGGTTAAAACACCATACGCCGGATTTGGTGATTACGGATTCCCAGGCGTTTAAATACGTCAGTTCGGTGGTTCCCCAAGAGGTACCCTTAACCAGTTTTAGTATTTTATTTTCACGGATGAAAGGTGATTTTGACGCCTTTTTAAAAGGGGTTCAAACTATTGACAAATTAAACGACGGCGATAAAATATTGGTGATGGAGTCCTGCTCCCACAGTGTCAATAAGTGTGATGACATCGGGCGGACAAAAATCCCCGCGCTTATGCGTAAATATACCGGCAAGCGCTTGGAGTTTGATGTCTTGGCTAATTTAGACCCTATCCCCCAAAATGTATCTCAATACAAATTGGCTGTGCAGTGTGGGGGGTGTATGGTAACGCGCAACCAAATTTTACGGCGGCTGGAAATATTGCAACGGGCGGGTGTAGCGGTAACCAATTATGGTATGGCGTTGGCTTATTGCAATGGTATTTTTGAGCGTGTGAGCGCCATTTTCCGCACGCGCAAATAACTTTAAAGGGTATTTTTGATATACTTTAAATACAAGTTAAAAAAGGAGAATGTATGAAAAAAGGTTTTACGCTGATTGAACTAATGGTGGTAGTACTGATTATTGGTATTTTGTCGGCCATTGCGTTGCCGCAGTATGAGCGTTCTATTAAAAGATCCCGCACGGCGGAAGCATTGGTGGTATTAAAATCTATTTCTAACGCCCAGCAAATGTATTTAACCACTTTTAAAAAGTGTGCCGATGATATGAGCAAACTGGATGTGAACATTCCGGCGGATAGTTTAAGTGCGGATTCTGGAGACGGGAAATGGCATTTTTCCGTACCTGCGCAAGCAGGCAAAGACTGCTCTGTTGCGGCTACTAACTCCAAACATTTCCCGGGTTTGACGTTAACGTTAAAGGTAATCTATTCCCCTTATAAAATGTGCTGGAGCTGCAGCGGTGATGAATGCGCGGATTTCTTAACCTTAAGCGGTTTAAAAGGCAAAACCTGCTAAAACCGGCATTACCTTGTTTTCTATGTCTTCCGGCCCGTAATAAACAGGCCGGAATTTTTTTGTATTTAAATGCCTCTAAGCTCAACATACCCTCCGCCCTCGTATAGCTGGGGTAATAAAAGGATTTTTAGAAGAGATGAACCAGGGATCTTTCCGGCTGATTGAGCGTGGGCTCCCTTATAAAAATGGAAAGGTGGGACAAAATAGAACAGGCCGAAATAAAAATAACGGGGCGGATGTCTTCGGCTCAGTTTAGGACGTTGTTATATGAACGTTTAAAACAGGCGGTTATAGACCAACCATATATTAAAAAGCCCCGCCTGGCGGCGGGGCTTTAGGCGGGTTAAAAGTACAAATCCCGTTTGCCTTCTTTTATTTTTTGCAGGTTTTCGTCTATCATTTTGCGTATAGGCGTCCCTTCCGGGAAGTTTTCCTGCGTGGTGCTTTGTATAAGCGCCAGGCCTTTTTGTTTAAGCCCTTGCGGGGCAAAATCATACAAATATTCCGCAAAGGTGAACATAGCATTGGGCAGGCAGTGGGTTTTAATCAACCCTGGTTTAGCCATATCCATAAAGTCTTTACCCACGCGGCCCAAGCGGTAGCAGCCGGTGCAGAAGGACGGCATGTGTTTAGCGTCCACAATGGCTTCTATTACTTGGTCGGTAGTGCGGTCGTCAGTCAATGTAAATTGGCTGCCGTTTTCTTTATCGTACGAATATCCGCCCGGGTTAACGCGGGAAGCGGCCGATATTTGCGATACGCCCAATTCCAAACATTCGTTGCGGGTTTGGGGGGATTCACGCGTACTTAAGATGATGCCGGTGTACGGCACCGCCAGGCGCAACACCGCCACGCATTGTTTAAATTCTTCGGTAGTTAGTTCATCATTGGGGTGCTGGCTAAAGTCAGACCCTTCCGCCGGTTCTATGCGGGGGATGGAAATAGTGTGCGGGCCAACGCCGTACGTTTTATCCAGATAATTGGAATGTTCCAGCGTGGCCAGTATTTCATATTTATGGTCATAAAGCCCCAAGAGCGGGCCGATGCCTACGTCGTTTATGCCGGCTTGGAGGGCTCTGTCCATAGCGTCCAGGCGGAATTGATAATCTTTCTTGGCGCCGGCCAGGTGCAGTTTTTCGTAGGTTTCTTTGTGATAAGTTTCCTGGAAAAGCTGGTAGGTGCCGATGTTACATTTTTTGAGTTCTTCAAATTCCGGTTCCGTCAACGGGGCGATGTTTACGTTTACGCGGCGGATGTTTTGGCCGTTCCAGCGGGTGTCATAAATGGTTTTGATACTGTCGTACACATATTGCAGCCCGCCGCCGGGGTAGGCTTCGCCCGCCACCATTAAAATGCGTTTATGTCCTTGTTGCAAAAGGGCGGTTACTTCTTGGCGGATTTCGTCCATCGTGCTGGCGTGGCGTTTAAGCGAGGTGTTAGACCGGCGAAACGCACAGTAAACGCATTCGTTGGTACAAATATTGGATATATATAAAGGGGCAAACAATACAATGCGGTTGCCGTAGATGGCTTCTTTTACGTATTTGGCCGCATCAAAAATTTTGTTAAGAAGGTTCTTGTCCGTTACGTTAAGCAAAACGGCGGCTTCTTCCAAAGAAATACCTTTTAATTCTTTGGCTTTGTTTAAAATTCCCGTCACCTCGGCGTCCGTATGTGATTTGGCACGTTCCAAGGTTCGTTGCAGTTTTTCGTCATCAATAATCATAATATTTATGATAGCACTTTTGAAGGGTGCCGCATAGAAATGCCTCAAAAAAAGGGGGTTTTATAACCTTGTTTTTACGGGTGCGGGGCGGATTTGATTTTGGTATCATATATATAATACTACTTTTGGAGGATTCATGAAAAAATTGGCCGTACCGCGCTGGATAAAGGCTTATGCTTCTTTTATTCTGGCCAACTGGTTGTTGTTTACCGTTTTCCGCGGGATTTTTTTGTTTGTATTCCGCGCTGCTTTAGTACCCGAGGCTTACCACGAACTGTGGAAAACCTTTTATTTGGGGGCTAAATTTGATGCTCGCTTTGCCTGTGCTTTGGCCATCCCCCTGGGGTTGTATTTAACGGTGTGCGCTTTTTGGAAGGCCGGGCGTTGTATTAAAAAGGGAGTAGGCGTTTTTTATGGCGCGGTGGAAGGCGCGGTGCTGCTAGTGTATTTTGCCGATTTTGCCCACTATGCCTATATTTCTATGCGTATTAATTACTCCATTTTAAAATACGCCGAAAACCCGCTCATCTCTTTACAAATGGCGTGGGAAACCTATCCGCTGGTGTGGGGCGTTTTGGGCGTATTGGTGTGGGCGGCACTAGCCTGCTGGTTTGTGTGCAAACTGTGCAATTATGCCTTTAAAGAGGAAGATGGCTACCGCTGGAAAGGTAAATTGGGGTGGTTTTTTGCCGGCTTGTTAGCCACGGGGGCGCTGATGTTTGGGCAAATCAGCCAGTATCCGTTACGCTGGAGCAATGCTTATCATTCTACCAACAATTTTATTTGTAACTTAACGCTTAACCCGGGGTTAAATTTGTTTGATACGGCCCGTTTTGCCAAAAATGTGTCTTTCGACCGGGAAGAAACGGCCCGCTATTACGATGACGTAGCCCGCTTTTTGGGGGTTCAGCACCCGGATAAAGAAAACCTGAACTTTACCCGCGTGTTTGAGGGAAAACCCAAAGCCCAGCAAAAAGATTACAATGTGGTGGTTATTTTTATGGAGTCTTTGGCCTGGAATAAAACTTCTATGACCAACCCTGATATTGACCCCACCCCCTTTGTAAAGGAATTAGCGGATAAATCTATTTTATTTAATCACTTTTTTACGCCCACCTCGGCCACGGCGCGCGCGGTGTTTGCCACGGTAACCGGGATACCGGATGTAACGTCCTATAAAACCAGCTCCCGCAATCCGCTGATTGTTGACCAGCACGTGGTTATTAATGCCTTAAAAGATTATGAAAAATATTACTTTATAGGCGGCAGCTCCAGCTGGGGGAACATACGCGGTATTTTGGAACACAATATTTCCAATGTGCACATGTATGAGGAAGGCAAGTTTGAGAATGAAAACCGCAATGACGTGTGGGGTATTTCGGACTTGGATTTATTCCGTGAAGCCAACCGTATTTTGGAAAAAGACCAAAAAGAAACCAAAAAACCGTTTTTTGCCATCATTCAAACGGCCGGTTATCACCGCCCTTATACAATACCGGAGGATAACGCCGGCTTTGTGTCTAAAGACATCGGCGCCGATAAAGCCCACAAACGCAGTTTTGTGAGTGTGGAAGAGTACAACTCGCTTCGCTTTTCTGATCACGCTTTGCGAGAGTTTTTTAAATTGGCCGAAAAGTCCGACTATTGGGATAATACCCTGTTTGTGATTTTTGGAGACCACGGCCTCTCGGCTCCTCAGTCTGAAAATATGCCTCGCGGCTATGTGGAGCACAACTTAATTAACCACCAAGTGCCGCTTATTTTGGCGGGCCCGGTGGTAAAAGAACCTCGTGTAATTTCCAAAACAGCCAGCCAGGTGGACATTTTCCCCATTGTAATGGGTGTGTTGGGGCGGCCGTATTTTACGAGTGCTATCGGGCGTGATGTGCTGGGTGATGAAACCCTGGAAGAAGGCGCTTTGATTTACGGCTGGGCCAATGAACCTCACCCTATCGGTTTGGTACAAGGGGAGTATTTCTACAACCAGAAAGGGGAAAAGGAAGGTCTTTACAAGTACGGGGCAGATAATTATAATGAAGATATTTCCAAACAGGAACCGGAGCGTTTTGAACAGATGAAAAAGTTGGCTTTGGGGTTGTATGAAACGTCCCAGTATTTGGAGTATAATAATAAAAAGAAGGATGAGAAAGATAATTAAAAGGAGGTAAAAATGGTAATTTTTTTAGTTGTAGCAGTAGTGCTTATTGTAGGGTACGTGGGAATGACGTACAACGGGTTTGTGCAGTTAAAAAACCGGGTAAAAGAAGCCTGGAGCGATATTGAAGTGCAAATGAAGCGCCGGTATGACTTAATCCCTAACTTGGTGGAAACGGTAAAAGGCTATGCGGCGCACGAAAGCGGCACGTTGGAAAAAGTAATCCAAGCGCGCAATATAGCAATGGCTCCTCACGGAGACGTAAAAGAAGTAGCTAAGAATGAAAATATGCTTACCGGAGCACTTAAATCCATTTTTGCCTTGTCCGAAAATTACCCGGACTTGAAGGCCAACCAAAACTTTATGGAATTACAGCGCGAGCTGCGCGATACGGAGGATAAAATCCAGGCTGCGCGCCGGTTTTACAACTCCAATGTTCTTGCCTTAAATACCAAGGCGGAAATGTTCCCCAGCAACATTATTGCGGGTATGTTTAACTTTCAAAAGGCGGAATTTTTTGAACTGGCTGAAGACGAACAAGAAGCCAGAAAAGCCGTAAAGGTACAGTTTTAACGGCCGGATATGATGACGGTTTATAAGCATGTAGCACAAAACAAGCAGCGCAGTTGGCTGCTTGTTTTGTTGTTTCCGGTAACTATTTTTTTATGGTTTTATGCCGGGGTGTGCGGATATTTTTGGTTGATGTACAGTTCGTATAAATACGATGAGGCCAGTGCAACCTTTGTCAGCAGCCAAACGGCTGTGCCCATTGTGCATTTAGCCAATCAAGTTACCCAAGAAGTGCTGCCTTGGCTGGCGCTTGCGGTGGGGATATGGATGGTGGTGTCTTATTTATACGGGGATAGAATGTTGTTGTATTTTTCGGCCGCAATGCCTGTAACGCGTGAGGAAGAGCCCGAGGCCTACCTGTTAACCGAAAATTTGTGTATTTCCCAGGGAATGCCTATGCCAAGGCTGTGTGTAATTAACGACCGCTCTTTAAATGCTTTTGCTCTTGGGCGGGATCCCCACACGGCCACCATTGTATTAACAAGCGGCCTGATTGAAAAATTGGAAAGAGTGGAGCTGGAAGGCGTGCTGGCGCACGAGCTGGCGCATATTCAAAATAACGATACGCGTTTAATGTTGCTGGCAGTGGCGTGCGTGTCTTTTTTTACATTTTTATCAGAAATATGTTTCCGGGCGGGGGTTTCATCAGCCCGGCGGTTATCCAGCAGCAAAAATCCGCTGGTGTGGGTGTTGGGCGCGGCTATGGGCAGTGTGTTGGGGATGTTTTTTGCCATTTATGGTTTTTTGTTGGCGCCGCTGGTGCGGTTGGCGCTGTCCCGCACGCGGGAGTATTTGGCGGACGCTTCGGCGGCTTTAATGACCCGCCACCCGATGGCTTTGGCCAGTGCTTTGCAAAAAGTAAGTAAAGACTCTCGGGTGGAAATTTTGGACGCTCACGCCTCTATGTCTGCTATGTGTATAGCTGACCCGTTGGCCTCTCAAGGCGTGTTTGGTTTTTTGGCGGGGCTGACGGCTTCCCATCCCCCGGTGTATGAACGAATTAAACGCTTAAGGCAAATGTAAGAAATTTTGCTTTTTTGGGGTTATTAAGAGGGGGGAAATATTACACTTTGTCTGGTGCGCCTTCATAGCGGCTGCTAGAGCTGTTAGAGAAGTTAGGTCTGGCAGCGCTCCTGTAAAAGGGCGGCGTTTAACAGGTGGGAATAAAAGCCAAATTGTATCTGGCTAAATGATTAAAATACAAGTAAAATAAAAGTAGTTTATCACTTACTATAAATTTAGGTGAAACATTATGAATACATACGAACATATTTCACAAAATAAATGGCGTTCTGTTTTGTTAATTTTGCTTTTTCCCATTACTTTTGCCATCACGGCGGCAGCGGTTATCGGGTTGATAGTAATGCTGGGAGGGGCAGATCTCCAAACGGCTATGAATTATTGCAGCCCGTATGATGTGGGGTGTGCGTATCCTTCGCAAGTAGAGTTGATAACCTCCACTATGTTGCGTTGGGTGCCGGTGCTGTGGGTAATAGCTATGGTGTGGATTTTTATGTCTTATTATGTGGGGGATTCTTTGATTTTAAACGCGGCCGGTGCCATAAGAGTAACGCGTGATAATCAGCCGGAGCTTTATAATTTGGTTGAAAATTTGGCCATTACCCGCGGGCTTCCTACTCCCACCATTTACATTATAGACGATAACAGCTTAAATGCTTTTGCCACTGGGCGTGACCCGCAGAATGCTTCCATTGCTTTTACCAAAGGCATTTTGCAAAAACTGGAACGGGTGGAGTTGGAAGGGGTTGCCGCGCACGAACTGGCCCACATAGAAAACCGCGATGTGCGTCTTATGTTGCTGACGGTGGCGGGTATATCCTTTTTTACCTTGGCTGGTGAAATTTGTTTGCGTATCAGCTTATCTAGTTCCCACAGAAGGGAGGGGGGAAAGGCGTCTTTGTTGTTTTTAATTATAGGATTAGCTTTATTGTTATATGGATACGTGATTGCACCGCTGGTTCGTTTAGCTCTTTCTCGCCAGCGGGAATATCAGGCTGATGCTACGGCCGCTTTAACCACGCGTCACCCGCTGGCTTTGGCCAGTGCGTTGCGTAAAATATCGGGGAATTGCAAAACGGAGTCTTTGCAAAAATCCCACAGTATGGCGGCTATGTGTATTGCCAGCCCGCTCACCAGCACGGGGCTTTTTGACGCTATATCCGGCGTTTTTGCCACCCACCCGCCTATTGAAAAGCGTATCCAGCGGTTGGAAGAAATGGCCCGTTAACACAATACTGGCCCGGTATCAAGCAAATAAAAGGAGTAAAAGATGATATTTGATGTTATTGTTTTAGGCATAGCAGGGTATTTTTTGTACACCAAGGTGTGGAGCCCGGTGCGTAGTAAAATAACCGGTTTCCAGGCGGAAATTACTGCTTCTTGGAACGGTATTTGTGCACAGATACGCGTGCGCCAGGCCGCCGGCGCGCGTATTTTGGATTTGGTAAAAGCCGTGGCCCCGCAGCACCCGTTTATACAGGCTTTTACTCAGCCGTTGGCCGAGCAAACCTTACAGCTGGACAATGTAGAGTTGGCGGCCTCGCGGGAAGAAGGGTTTGCACGGTTGCTGGCGGCTTCGCGGCAGTTGGAACAATCTTTTGCAGGGCTGGCTACGGATGCCCGCTGGGCGGCTGCCCAGCAGGCAGTGGCGGTTGCCAATCAAAAAATAACCCTCTTGCGCAATCAATATAATGGGGCGGTGGCCGCATATAATAAGCTGTTTGAGACTTTTCCGGCTAATATTGTTTGTTCCGTATTCAAGCTGGAAAAAGCCCCTTTGTTTGAAACCAAGCCCGAGTTGGAAGAACCTCATTTGCAGTAATGCCTTTTAATTTCGCGTCATTAAAAACCCGCCGGTTTAAAGGCGGGTTTTTTGTGGTGTTTTTTAGCTCAATCCAGCCGCTAAAGTGGCTGTTTATGGATATGTGGTGCCACTTTTTAATGTTTGTGTGGTCTTTTGGTCGTATTGTGTAAACATAGCGGAAAATGAGCTGGGGGTAGCTCGTTTGTAAAGGCAACACGTTAAACGCATACGTGCCATACGGTATAACCCGTTGGGGAATAAATGACGTTTGTGTAAACCGCTGTCTAACGGTGTTTGAGGAGTGTTTTAAAGAGGCAAACGCAACGGCGTTTTGGGGCCGTATGGGCGGAAAGACTGTTATTTTTCAATAGAAAAATATTCGTGCTTAGGAAACTCAAACGCTTGTGCTAACCAATTTAAAGGGATGGTGGTTGTGAGGGTGTTGTAATTTTGTACGGCGCTGTTATAACGTATTTTGGCGCGTTTTAAACGCATTTGGGCGCGGGTAACGGCGGCTTGAAGTTTTAGAAATTTTTCATCTTGCTGCAGCTGCGGGTATTTGCGCGCGGCAGAGAATACGGTTTTAAATTTTTGGGTTATTTCCGTTTCATAAGCGGCGCGGCGTGGCAGGGCTGCTGTTTGGAGGGATTGGTCTTTAAGGCTTTGCAGGTGATATACAAAAGGGCGGTCTATATGGGGTATGGCGGCCGCACGCAAAGCAACGGGAGAAATGTATTCGGCACGGTCTTTTAATCTTCCGTCCAGCCGCATCCAGGCGGTTTTGACGGTTTTTTCCAAGGTTTTTAATCTAATATAAGCCAATACCAACGCAACCAGCACAGCCAGCATAACCCCTATCAAGCAAGCGTTAATCATATTTTATTCTCCCGGATTTTAGTTGACGAATTTGGTTTTTATATTTACAATATTTTTTAGACACACCGATATAAAAGAGTATAGCCGTTAGAAAGCAATTTATCAAGAGTTTTAACGCCGGCTTTAGATAAATTGCCGCAGCACAGGCCGTTAGGCGTTAACAAATCATTACTATCTTAATGTTGTTTATTGTAGCGGAGGAACTATGTTGTTGACAGTAACTTCTTTCGTAGGGTTTACTGCGTTGGTGCTAGGGCTGTCTTACTACCTAACGCGTAAGAATGACACCTCCTCTTCCGAAGGGTATTTCTTGGCGGGGAGAGGTTTAACGGGTTGGGTGATTGCGGCATCTTTGCTGCTTACTAACCTATCTACCGAGCAAATGGTGGGGTTGAACGGACAAGGGTATATGTTCAACATTTCCGGCATCGGTTATGAGTTGGGCGCTTCGCTGGCGCTGATCATAGTGGCGTTTTTCTTTTTGCCCAGATACCTTAAAAAAGGCTATGCCACGATACCGGATTTCATCGGGGAACGTTACGACGAAGTGACCAAACAGTTTGTGAACTTTCTGTTCCTGGCCGGATATGTGCTTATTTTGTTGCCTACGGTATTGTATTCGGGCGCCATCGGTATGGGGGGTATCTTTAATATTATGGATACGTTCCAAATTTCGGCTATGCAATCCATTGTGGTAGTGGTGGTAGCCATTGGCGTATTGGGGTGCTTATATACGGTATTTGGCGGATTGCGCATTATGGCTATTGCCGATACTCTTAACGGTATCGGCTTAATTTTTGGCGGTTTAATGGTGCCGATTTTTGCCTTGATGTACGTGGGTGACGGTAACGTATTAACCGGTTTAACCACGGTGGTGGAAGCCCACCCGGAAAAATTCAACGCCATTGGCGGCCCGAATGACCCGGTTCCTTTTGCCACGATGTTTACCGGAATGTTTTTGGTTAATTTGTTTTATTGGGGCTGCAACCAAACCATTATCCAGCGTGCCTTGGCGGCTAAGAACTTAAAAGAAGGCCAAAAAGGGTTGTTGCTGGCGGCGGTATTTAAGTTAATCGGCCCGGTGTATTTGATTCTGCCCGGCGTGGTAGCCTTCCATATCTTTATGGATAAGCCGCTGGCTGTGGGGGATATGGCGTACCCGATGTTAGTAAACACGGTGTTGCCCACGTATTTGATTGGGTTCTTTGCAGCGGTGTTGTTTGGGGCCATTTTAAGCTCGTTTAATGCGGCGCTTAACTCCACCTCCACGCTGTTTATGTTAAACGTGTATAAACCGTTTAGACCCAATACCTCTGATGCAGAGCTGGTAAGCAAAGGCAAATGGGTAGGCATTGGGCTAGCGGTGTTTTCTATGTGTGTAGCGCCGCTTATTGCTAAGGCACCCAGCGGGCTGTTTAACTATTTGCAGATGGTAAACGGCTTTTATAACGTGCCAATTTTTACGCTGATGATTTTTGGTATGTTAAATAAACGCGCCCCGGCGTGGGCGGCTAAGGTTACGCTGGTGTTCTTTATCATTGCGTATGGTATTACCCAGCTGCCTTCCACCATCAGCTTTATGGCGTGGAAAGAGCATATTTCCTGGCTTAGCGCGTTTAGCAGCCTGCACTTCCTGCACATTATGGCCATCTTGTTTGTAATTAGCATTGTGTTTATGTTCATTACGGGTATTTTCTGGCCGGCTGCCAATAAGTATGACGACAGCAAAGACTTGCAAGTGGTGGATATTACCCCTTGGAAACACGGTGTAGTAACCAGTATTGCCATTGTGGTATGTGTGTTTTTGCTGTATGTGTTGTTCTCTTCATTAGGAATTGCGGCATAAACGCAGGCGTAAAATTTACACAAAGGGCGCTTTTGGGGCGCCCTTTGTTTTTGTGTGTTAAAGGGGAAAACTTGTTATAATAAAGAAAAAGAGGGGTTTTTTATGCCTGATAATATGCCAGAAACCAGAATAAACATTTTTGCACAGGAGCAGGCTCCTGTCGTTCAAGCGCAAACCCAGCAGGAAGATCCTTCCGCGGTGGAGTATGCTTCTTTTTCGGAAAGATTGGTGGCGCTGTTGGTGGATGTTTCCATCATAGCCATACCGGGGCAGTTTATTTTGCTCAATATTATCGGCCGGAATATGACGCAAATTTCCCAATTAGTGGGGTTGGAACTGCTGTTGGCGCTTATTTTTGTTTTATACGAGGCGGTGTTTTCCTGCGGGGGCAGGGTTACGTTGGGTAAAAAATTAATGGGCATAGCCGTAGCCTCGGCCGATGACCCTCAAATGCCTATTGGCTTCTTTCGCGCGGTGTTACGTGCCGTGGGATATTTTATTAGTACGGCAGTATTTTTTTGCGGTTTCTTTTTGGCGTTTTTTGAAGAAAGAAAACGCTCTTTGCACGATTTTATGGGCCACAGCGTGGTGGTGCGTTTGCGCTCTAAAGGCGTGGCGGAAACCGTTAGCATTGGGGTGGCGGCAACGCTGTTGGTGGTGCTGTTTGGCGGAATGATTTACCAGCAGTTTTTTGCCAAAGGGTCTTTGCTGCAGCAGTCTTATATTTTTAAGGCGGAAAGGATACTGGATAATATGTCTATATTGGAAGAGGTGCACCGCACTAAATATGGCTATTATACCAATGATTTGCAGCGCTTGATGTTGCTGTCCGGCGATCCGGTTCAGTTTCAGCGGGATATTCAGGCCGCGTTAGACCGCAAGGGTTTTCGTATTGGGGTATCACGCAATACGTACAAGATAGTGGCCAATGCCAAAGACGTGCGCCGAACCCAAGTGGTATTTATCCCTTATCGGGACAGATAGATTTAAACACCCCGGTTTATCCGGGGTTTTTTATGGGGCAGCAAATAGGATTGGGTGCAAAACAGCGCTTTAAATAAAAGCCGGCCTGTTTGTTTATAAGAGGGAAGAGAATACTTTGTTAGTTATATGGGAAGTGGGGATTATAAAGCCCCCGGGCTATTGGCCCGGGGGTTTTAGATTGTATTTTAATGATGATGAGACTCGGTAGAGTGCTGGCAGTTAATGCAGTAACGTGCAAACGGCAGCGCTTTGATGCGTTTTTTAGGAATAGGCTGGCGGCAATATTCGCAAATGCCGTAAATGCCTTTATCTATTTTACGCAAGGCAGCCTCAATTTGGTCTAAAGTTTTGTGGGCATTGCCGGATAATTCAAATAAAATTTCTTTATCTAAGCTTTTAGAGGCATCATCAATGGGGTCACCTACGTCATTGTCAGGCATATCCATTGCTTTTTTGTCTTTTAAGCGGGCGGCGGCGTCTTCTTTTAATTCCAGCAGGTGTGCTTTAATCTCTTTAATTTCGGCCGCGGTTAAAGCCTCTTTATTTACTTTTTTAGTTACCATAAACTCCCCTTTGTGCTGTAAAGCGTTTTGAAAAGTTACCGTCAACAAACGTCAGGATTTGTTTACGGCTGTTTGATTAGTTTAGCAAAGTAGCGTATATTTTTCAACCCCTCATTTTTGCCCCTGGGGGGACAAGCTTTTGCGGGAATTGTTATAATCTAAAAATAACGCCAAACCCGGAGATTTTTAAATGACAACAAATATCTTTACCCGCCCGCTGGGGGACGTAATCCGCCAGCAACCCCTGGTTGCCAATTACAAAAAGATGTGGCCTTTTGTAAAACCGTACTGGTTTAGGGCCGTATTGGGGCTGGTTCTTGCTTTGCCCGTAGGTGCGTTGGACGCAACCGTAGCGCTATTTTTAAAATATTATACCGATGACGTGCTGGTAAAAAAAGATGCTTTTTTTGCGGCTTGGATTCCGGTGCTTATCATTGCGTTTGTGCTGGTACAAAGTATTCTTACCTATATTGTAAAATACCTCAATACTTGGGTGGGCAATAAAATCACGCTGGGCGTACGCAAAAAATTGTTCCAAAAATTGCTTTCTATGCACAGCGGGTATTTTGACAAGGTGGACTCCGGCTTTGTTATGATGCGCTTTAACAGCGATGCCGACACCGCCTGCAACGGCCTGATTAATAACCTGCGTATGATTGTAACGCGGGTGTTTTCTTCGGTTACGCTGGTGGGGGTATTGTTGTACAATTCCTGGCAGTTGACGTTGATTGCAGTGGGGGCTTTCTCGGTAGCGGGGGGGCTGATTTTTATTGTACGGCGCAAGTTGGAGGAATTGGTAAGAGACACGGTTATTGTCAGCTCTATTGCTATGCGTGCCTATAATGAAGCCTTCAGCGGAAACCGCACCATTTTTGCCTATAATTTGCAGGACGACCAAATCACCCGTTTTAATCAGTTGATGGACAGCGCGTTTAATTTAAATATGGGTATGATTAAACACACGGGGTGGCTGTCTCCGGTAATGCATTTTATTGTGTCGTTGGGGTTGGCGTTGGTGTTTTGGCAGAGCAGTTCTATGATTGTGGCCGGTAAAATTACCAGCGGTAATTTTACCTCTTTTGTGGCTGCGCTTTTGATGTTGTACACCCCGGTGAAAACAATGGGGGATAATTATGTGGAAATCAAAAAAGCATTTTTGGCTATTGACCGTATTTTTGAAGTGTTCTCGTTAAAAACAGAAATAGCCGATAAGCCTTCCGCCTCCACCTTAAGCGGCATACATAAAGAAATCCGCTTTGAAAACCTTTCCTTTGCCTATACTCCCGGCGTGTGGGTGCTTAAAGACATTAACCTTACCGTTCCGGTGGGGCATACGGTGGCGTTTGTAGGTAATTCCGGCGGCGGTAAATCTACCATCGTCAGTCTGCTGCCGCGTTTTTATGACCCGCAAAAAGGCCGGGTAACCGTGGACGGAAAAGACATACGGGATTTTACCTTGTCTTCTTTAAGAGACCAGTTTGCGGTGGTGTTTCAGGATAATTTCCTGTTTTCCGGTACTATACGCGATAATATTTTAATCGGCCGGCCGGGTGCCACGGAGGCGGATTTAAAAGAAGCCGTCAAAAACGCCCACTTGGATAGTTTTATTGCTTCTTTAAAAGACGGGCTGGATACGGTATTGGGTGAAAGAGGCATCACTCTTTCCGGCGGGCAGCGCCAGCGGGTAGCCATAGCGCGTGCGTTTATTAAAAATGCGCCTGTTATTGTGCTGGACGAAGCCACCAGCGCTTTGGATAACAAGTCCGAAGCGGTTGTGCAGAAGGCCTTGGACAATTTAACTAAAAATAAAACCGTTTTTGTGATTGCCCACCGCTTGTCCACCGTGGAAAATGCAGACACAATTGTGGTGTTAAACCAAGGGGAGATTGTGGAACAGGGCACCCACCAGCAATTGCTGGATATTGAGGGCGGGGCTTATGCGGCTTTGTACAATGCCCAGTTTAAGCACAAAAAAGCGTAATTTAATTCGTGCCCGCCGCAGAAACTAAAAGCGGCGGGTTTTTGATTTTAAAGGTATAGGTAATTTGTTATAATTTGTATATGAGAAAACACGCATTTTTTACCCTTTGTTTGGTGTTGTTTGGGGCAGGCTCGGCTTATAGCTCTATTTTTGAAGGCATACCGCCGGTGTCTGCGGCGGGGCAAGCGGCTGCGCAGCCGGTGGTGTCTTCTGCGTCGGTCAATGCGGCGGATCCGCAAACGCAGCAAGAGGCCCCTCAGCCCACCCGCATTACCACCACCACTTCTCTTACTACGGTAAAAATGCGTTCCCGTTTTAGTGACCCGTCTTTGTTTAAAAGCGTTCTTTCTTATCAAGTGCCTTATGAGCTGGAAAATGCCTTGGATAAGTGCCGCCAGGGACAAGCGGACGAATGCTTTTTTTCATTAAAAGGTTTTGAGCAGGACGCTAACCCTTCTCTAGCCGCGGCCGCCAATATGGAGTTGGCCGTTTTGTCTATGCAAAGAGGGCAGCCGAAAGAGGCCTTAAAATACGCCCAAAACGCCGTTAAACTCACGCCGGATGAGCCTTATCCTGTTTTGTACAGCGGGTGGGTGTGGCTGTCTCTTGGTAAATACAAAAAAGCCCGCCAAGCCTTTGCGAATTTAATGTATTTAACGGCGGATTTTGAATATGTGGCTTCTGCCAAACTGGGTACGGCGCTTTCTTGGTATTTTGACGGGGATGAAAAAAAAGCCGCCCAAGACTTGCAGTATTTATACACGTTTGACCCTTATACCATTTCTTTAACTTCTTATTTGTTGGGGGATGTATCCACCCGTATGAAAGGCTCCAAACAATTTGCACCGGTTTTTTTACAGCAGGCGCTGGAGCACGACAAAAACAATTATGCGGCCGTAAAACTGTTGGCTAAGCTGGCCGAAAAAGAAAAAAACAAACAACACGCCTGGCAATATTACGCCACTTTGTACGCGTTAGACCCGCAGAGCGAAAAAATAGCCAAAAAAATGACTAAATATGAAAAAGCAATCGGGGCGCGTGCGGAAAATTTTCTATATTATCTGCGTTTGGAAAATCCCATAGCGGCGCGGGTGGAGTCTGTCCCGTCGCCCGATGTGCGTATGGCTTTATACGCCACACGGGAAGGTAAACCCGCCGTAGTGCAAAGCGTAAAAGTCATTCCTTCCGGGTTGGCCCGTATTACGGATGAAAAACTGGGTAATGTAAAAGATTTGGTTTCTTATCAGGAACGTCGGATAGCTTACAATCCTCAAACGATGGCTGTGGACGTGATGGACTCCAAAGGACAGGTGGAATTTTCGGCTAAGCGTCCATTTACCATTTTGCTTACGCAGAATGACCGCACTCTTCTGTTACGTGATGCGGTGACCCTTAATTTGTTTGAAGCGGACTTAAGCGATAAAGAACTGAAAGGCGCTTTAACGGTTATCCCGCAAGAAGGGGGAATGACGCTTATTAACACGGTACCGGCGGAAGATTTGGTACCTGCTTTATTGGCGGGGCGCGCGCAGGAAATCCGCCAAGAAGAGGCTTTACGGGCATTGGCGGTGGTGTACCGCTCGGCCTTGTTTGACGCGGTGGAAAAGAATCCGTCTGCCGCGTATCATATTACGGATAACGACGCCTTCTTTAAATTTAGAGGCATCAATATGGTGTTTCCCAGCTTGTTGGAAGCGGCGCGCGTGTCGGCCGGGGTTCGTTTGCTGGACACTCAGCCCGGCTTGTACGAAGATTGCGGCCCTTTGGCGGCCGATGTTTGCACCAACACGCAACAAAAACCCGCGTACCGCTTTTCGCCCGTTAATGTGGGTAAATATATGATATCCAATCCGCCGGCGGATTTGGTGTCCAAACCGCTGGATACTACACGCTGGGCAGACGTAAAATGGGCGTATTTGCTGGACGCAAAGGACGTGGAAGAACGTGTTTCCCGCCAAGTTAAGTTTGGCCGTTTGCGCGCCTTGGAACCGCTTGAACGCAGCCGCAACGGGCGTATTTTAACAATGCGTTTTGTGGGCAGCAAAGGCAGTTATGTGGCCAAGACTCCGCAGGAAATTTCTTTCTTGTTGGGGGCTGGCTCTTTACGGTCTAACTTTTTTGACATTGTGCCTTTTTATAAAGGCAAAAATATCCGCTCCTTCTTGGTACGCGGTTATGATACGGGGCTTGGCGTGGGGTTGTGCCTGCAAGGAGCCGAGGGCCTGGCCAAAGAAGGGTTGGATTATATGGGGATTATTAAATACTATTTCCCTGAGGCGCGCCTGCTAAACGTTAAAACAGGAAAAATAAAATAATATGCAAAAGACAAAAATTCTGTATTTCATTACCCGTTTGGATCAGGGCGGAGCCCAGGCCAGCGTGTTGACTTCCATTAAAAATTTGAACAAACAGCAGTTTGAAACTTACCTGGCCGCCGGTAAAGGCGGGCGTTTGGACGGAAAGATAAAAAATGAATTTAAAAATTTATTTTTTATTTCCGCTCTTCGCCACGATGTGCACCCCAAATGGTTTTTCCACGATGTAGCTGCCATTGTGCAGATGGGCCTTTTAATGCGCCGCATCCGGCCGGATATTGTACACACCAATGCCCCCAAAGCGGGCATATTGGGGCGTTTAGCTGCGCGCGTTTTTTGGCGCCGGGCCAAAGTGGTGCATACTTTTCACGGGTTGGGTTTTGCCAAAGAACAGGGCGAAAAACGCTTTAAAACCTTTGTGTGGGTGGAAAAATTTTGCGGGAAATTGACGGATGTTTTAGTTTTTGTTTCCCGCCGCAACGCGGCCGAAGCCAAGAAACTGGGCATTGGTAAAGGGGTGCGTACGGAGCTTATCCGTGCCGGGGTCAATTTCCGCCCGGTGCTGCCCATTCATTTTGACCCGGCAGCCAAACGCGCTTCCTTACACATTCCGCAAAAGGCTAAGGTGGTGTTGGCTATAGCCAATTTTAAGCCGTTAAAAAATCCGCTTCATTTTGTGTTGGCGGCGCATAAGGTGCTGATGCAGATGAAAAATGTTTATTTTATTTTCACGGGGGACGGCGAATTAAAAGAAGCTACCGAAAAATTAATACACAGCTTGGGGATAGAAAAGCAGGTTATTTTGCCCGGCTGGCGCAGTGACATATTGGAACTTTTGGCAATTAGCGACGTGTACGTCAGCGTTTCTTTGCGCGAGGGCTTGCCAATGTCTCTTTTAGAAGCAATGTCTATGCGGGTGCCGGTGGTGTGCTACGATGTGGATGGAATTGGCGAAGTGGTTACCAATAACAAAACAGGTTTTTTGGTGCGCCCCAGTGACATAAGCACCCTGGCCGAAAAGATAAAAGTGCTGTTGCGCCATACCTCTTTGCGGGAGCGCTTTGAGGCGGCCATTGATAAACGGGATTTTTCAGAATTTGCCATTCCGGCTATGATTAAAAAGCAGGAACACTTATACCGCAGTTTAGTGCCGCCTGCCAAAAAGATGTTTGGCCGGAGACGTTTTTTTAGATACAAAAAACATTTTAAACATTCCAAACCGGGAGACAAAAATGGATTACGCAATTAATGAGCTGGAACAAGAGGTGCTAAACGCCACTCGCGAACTGGCCCAAAAAAAATTAAAACCTTTACGCGCGGAAATGGACGCGAAGGAAGAATTTTCTTATGAAATGTTAGAAGAGTACCGCAAGTCGGGTATGTTTGGCTTGTGGCTGCCGGAAGAATACGGCGGTTTAGGCGGGGGGATTACCTGCCTGGCTATGGCGTTTGAGGAGCTTTCCCGCGTGTGCGCCGGTTTGGCGCTTACGCCGGGTACTACAGCGCTGGGTGCTATTCCTATGTATTTGGCCGCCACCAAAGAACAGCGTGAACGTTGGTGCTATGATTTAGCCAGCGGCAAAAAATTGTGGGCCTTTGCCTTAACGGAGCCGGAAGCCGGTTCCGATGCTACCGCCCTTAAAACTACCGCCATTAAAGACGGCGATTTTTATGTGGTAAACGGCACCAAACATTTTATTTCCACTGGTAAAGAGGCGGATTTTTATACCGTAGCCGTTAATACCAACCCTGCCCGCGGGGCACGTGGTATTTCGTTATTAGTGATAGAAAAAGGAACCCCCGGTTTTACTTTTGGTAAAAAAGAACAAAAAATGGGTATCCGCACCAACCCCACCTATGAATTAATTTTTGAAAACGTGCGCGTGCCGAAAGAAAACCTGCTGGGCAGCGAAGGCCGCGGCCTGTTGTATTTGCAGGAAACGTTGGATTATTCCCGCCCGGGCGTAGCGGCGCAGGCAGTGGGTATTGCGCAGGGCGCGTTGGACGAGACTATCCCTTATTTGCGCACCCGCAAGCAGTTTGGCCAGCCGATTATTACTTTCCAGGCGTTAGCCCACAAAGTGGCTGAACTGGCGGCTAAGACGGAAGCCGGCCGCGCTTTGGTGTACAGCATTACGCATAGAATGGACGCAGAATTTTTACCGGCGGTAAAAGAAGCGCTCAAAAATGGTACTTCCGTACACGATGAGCTCAAAAAGATAAAAGGCGGCCGCTGGACGAAATACAGCGCCGAGGCCAAGCTTTTCTGTTCCAACACGGCTATGGAAGTGGCCGACGAATGTGTAACCCTCTGCGGCGGCATTGCCTATACGCGCGAGTTCCCGTTGGAAAAATACATGCGCGATGCTAAAATTACCCAAATTTATGAAGGTACGGTGCACATTCAAAAGAATGAAATTGCCACCGCGTTAATTAAGGAGTACGCCTCTCAGGGCGAATAAGGAGAATTTATATGCATATTGTTGCTTGCGTAAAACAGACCCCCAAGTCCGACAATGTAAAAATAGACCCGCAGACCGGTTGTTTAATCCGCTCCGGCGCCGCCAGCGATATTAACCCGTTTGACGAGTACGCCCTGGAAGAGGCCGTTACGTTAAAAGAACAGCTGGGCGGTACCGTGTCCGTTATCACTATGGGGCCGCCGCAGGCGGAAGCCGTGTTAAAAGACAGTATCGCCCGCGGGGCCGATGCGGCCTACCAGTTGGGTGATATGGCTTTTGCCGGTTCGGATACTTGGTCAACCAGTTATGCGCTTTCTAAGGGGATAGAAAAAATTGCCGCCCAAAATCCGGTGGATTTGGTCATTTGCGGCAAACAAACCAATGATAGCGATACGGGCCACATCGGGCCGCAAATATCGGCTTGGTTGGGCTGGCCCAATGCGGCGTTTGTTAAAAAAGTGGTAAAAGCGGGGGAGAAATCCGTTGTGGTAGAACGCTTGACCGAGGACGGAACGGACGTGTTGGAAATCCCCTATCCGTGTGTGTTGTCCGTGGTAAAGGAAATCAATAAGCCCCGCGTAAAAAGCCCCAAAGGCCGTATTTTAGCCAAGCGGGCGCAGGTTACCAAGTGGACGGCTGATGATGTGGGGGCCGATAAATCCAAATTGGGTATTAAAAATTGCCCTACCAATGTGGTTAAATCTTTTGTGCCTAAAAGAGAAGTTTGCGCCGTAACCGTAGAAGGTGCAAACGGCAAAGAAAAAGCCGCCAAATTGGTGGAATTACTGAAAGAAAACAAATATATTTAATTAAGGATTTAATATGAACGATTGGAAAAATGTATGGATTTTGGCGGAAGTAAACCACGGTAAATTAAGCCCCACCGCCTATGAATTGCTAAATGCCGGGCGTAAGCTGGCCGATGATTTGGGCGAGAAACTGTGTGCTGTTTTGTTGGGAAGCGGCGTGGAAAAGTTTGCGGCTGAGCTTTTTGAATACGGGGCTGACATCGTGTATGTGTGTGATGACGCCCACTTGGCTAATTATGTAGATGATGTTTACGCTAAAACTTTAGCGGCTATGATTGCCCAATATAAGCCCAATAAATTTTTATTGCCGGCCACCAATATGGGGCGTTCTTTATCGGCCAAGACGGCTGTTTTTGCAGGTACCGGTTTAACGGCGGACGCTACCGAAGTGCTTATCAATAAAGAAGACGGCCAACTGCACGCCACCCGCCCTACTTTTGGCGGCAATTTGATGGCTACGATTACTTGCAAAAGAACCCGCCCGGAAATGTGCTCCCTGAGGCCGATGTCTTATGAAAAAGCTGTACGGGTGCCGGGCCGCCAAGGGGAAGTAATCCGTTTTGCGTTTGATGCGGAAAAATATACGTCTTTAGCTAAGTTTATTGAGTTTATTAAGAACGAAGGCGACGGGCTGGATTTATCCGAAGCGGAAATTATTGTAGCCGGCGGGCGCGGTTTGGGTAAACCGGAAGGTTTTGCTTTACTTAAAAAACTGGCTGACCGCTTGGGCGGAGCTGTGGCTGCTTCCCGCGCACCGGTGGATAATGGGTGGATTGATTACCGCTATCAAATCGGCCTGACGGGGCGCACTGTAAAGCCGAAGGTGTACATTGCGTGTGGTATTTCCGGGCAAATACAGCATATGGCCGGTATGAGCGGGGCGGACGTTATTGTGGCTGTAAACAAAGACCCGCAGGCCCCTATTATGAAGGTTGCCAATTATGCGGTGCAGGGGGACTTGTATGAAGTGATTCCTGCTATGCTGGAAGCCTTGCACTAAGTCACTATCTAATATGGCTTGATTAAACGCCCCGGGTTGTCCCCGGGGCGTTTGTGCGTAAGGGGAATAAAAATTATTAGTCTAATTAACGCATTTTTACTCAAAAAAAACATAAGGACTACGGGTTTTACGGCTTAAATGTTTTTAAAGCCCCAAAAATCGTGTATAAAGCATTTAAATGGGGCTGGATGATAAAGTGATGTCTGTTAAATCAAAAACGCAGTAAAACTTAAAAATGAATAAATAAAAGCCGTTCTAAAAACCAAAGATGCTGTGTAAAGCGAAGGTTTAAGGGGGGAAAATAGATAAAAAAGGTATAAGTGGTTACGGACAATAAGTAACAGGGTTTTAACAGAGGAAAATATCGCTTGAAGAGGGGGCTTTTTATACAAAAGGCTTAACCGAAGCCTCGCCGAGCGTAGTTTTTGGGTGGCGTGTGCAAAAAGGGGTGGCAGGTATAGTTGGGGGGAGATAGACAGAAGATTATTGGTGCTGTTAATTTGAATGTAAAAAAATACAGCGGCGTTTGCGGGAAGAAAGGTTATCTAATGTATTTAAAAAATAACAAAAACCCCGGTTTTCAAAACCGGGGTTTTTGTGGTTTTTAAGCAGTGTTTAGCGTTGTAAATCCTGCAAGTCTCCATATACTTCTTTGTATTCTACGCGCAGTTTTTTAGCTAAATCTTTCAAGCGGGTAATGCGTAAGTCCAACTTGGCGCGCTGCGTGCGGAAATAGACTAATTGCATTTCCGTATTGGCGGGGTTCCAGTCGGTTCCTTCCGTCTTTTTGGCGTTTTCTATATTTGCGCTCATATTGTTTACTTGTTGAGAAAGCGCTTGTATTTCCCGGCTGACGTTTGCAATACGCTGTTCCACCACTTCTAAACGGGCTTCCAAAGCGTTTTGATAGGTGGACTTGTCAAACAACGGAATGTCCGGGGCGGATACCACTTCTTTTTGCGGGTTGCTGGAGAAAATTACACCGTATTTTCTGGGCGGGTATTGCGTAAATAAATAGTGCACCAGTTTTTGGCTGATAACGTTGCTGGGCGCGTGGCGCAATAACCACAACGCGGCTTTTTGGTCTCCGTGAGCGACGGCTAACATACTGGCGCGGGAAGTGGTGTGATCCACAAACGAAGCCAAGGCTGTAAAGGCTTTTGCGTCATTGTTAGGCATAAAAGTTTTGGTTTCCCACTGGCGTTCCAGTAATTCTGCCTGGGTGTTGCGGGCGTATTTGTTGAGCAGGCGATAATCGGTGTATTCGGCCGCCTGTATGTTCTTAACCGCGGGAAGTTGGTTGAAGGTTTGTAAATACGCCTGTACAAAGTTGTAGCCCACCAGCTCGCTCATACCGGCAATGTGTTGCATTAAGGCTCTTTTTTGCGGTAAGGAGGAGTTTGCATCATATAACACCACATCCAGCATAGCTCCCATAGAAGACGGCTTGGCGTCTGCTATTTGATTGATGAGGTTTTTGGTGTTGGCTTCTTTTAAGGGCGTGATTTCAATTAAATCAATGCCCGGCGTGCCCCAACTAAAAGAGGATTTATGTTTTTTGGCGGCAGCTTGAAAAATGGCCCATTTTTGTTGGTGGCGGCCGCGGGCAAGCAGCAAGTCTTTACGGTTGGAAGAGACGGCTTGTTCCAAATGTAAAGCGGGTACTTGTTGGCCCAAACGGGCGGCAATATCAGCCTGGGCTTTATTTAAAGCCGTTTCAATGCAGTTTTGTAAGTTGGCTACATAAGCGGCTTTTTGTTTTTCTGTGGCATTGGCCGGAAGGGCGCTGATTTGCGGCATTTGAATGCCCAATTTGTTTAAAGATTCCATTTGCTTGGCAAATTTGGGTTTAACAATGATGGCCGGGTCTTTTTGCAAAGAACGGCGCAGGTTTTCTAATAATTCCAAGCGGTTGGTCAATTCGGCCCGTTCTAATAAAGAGAGTTGCTCCGCCGGTTCTGCTTGCCGGCCCCATTGACGCACCGGAAGAATGAGTTGCACCGGGGTACTGGGTTGCGGCATATCCTGCGCGCTTAGACCCCATTGGCGTACGGGTAAAATAATTTTTTTGGCTTGTTGGGCCGTTTGTTGTTTTTTGATTATTTTTTGCACAGCTTTGCCTGCTTGTTTGGGCGTTTTTTGTGCCCACGATAAGTTAGGCAACAAAAATAACGAACCTAACAAGAGGGTAGTGATAGACGAGTTTTGCATTCTTCTTTCATCTCCTTTTAAGTTATTAATAATATGCTATAAAGAAAAGCTTAAACTTTAAAAGGGCCTTTGGGCCTAAGTTGTGACTGGGCCTAAAATGCCGCGAGTAGAAATTTGCTGAAGAACTTGGTTCGTGTTTATAAGTAAGAGGCAAGCTGGTGTTTCAATACCCATAAAAAACCCTCGCGTTTATTCAACGCGAGGGTTTAGTTAGTCGACTCTTCCATTTTGTTACTCTCTTTCCCAAGTACATAAAGATTTGGCCAGGCTTGCCAGTTAAGAGGATTTAAGCGAACGGATCATAGCCCCTTGCCCGATGCCCCGTCCCATATCTTTGGGGGCTCCTGTTTTCCTCAGAAAACAGGCCCAAAGCTTGTGCCACGGATACTGACACCAGAAACAAGACCGCCACGCCGCCACGGACTTAAAAGAACTCTTTTTTTCTATCTTGAAATCCTGCCACGCCGGATTGCTCTCCACAAAACCGCTGCGGGCTGAAGCCCAAATAGTTGCACACATCCCGCCATACATCATACGGCACAGCTGGGCTTATGTGCGTTTTTCTGTCAAATACCTGTACCCCATACATCCTTGGGATTATTGATAGTATAATGGATTTTCAACTAAAATCAATACTTAATTGTAGGTTTATTTTCAGTTACAGAAAATACAACCGTTCCAATTATTTTGTTTCCTGCCAAAACGCCCGTTTCGTTTTGAGCGACAACCGTTGGGTTTTGCTCCCCCTGAAAATCTTTCACCTGGTACGTTCCGTCTTGTTTTTGTACCAGTATTTGGGAAAAGGCCGGTGCCGATAACCCCGGTTTTATGGCTACAATCAAGCCGCTTTGAGGCAGTTTGATTAAAAACTTAGCTCCTTGTGCACGTTGGCGGGGCAACGTCCACCATTCCAACACATCGCTGTCTTCGTACACGGTGTTCCCGGAGGGGGCCGCCGCTAATAACGGTATAGCAATACTGTTACTTTGGGCGGCTAAATGCGGCCGCGGGGCGTATGTCGTTTCTTGAAAACTATCCCGCAGCGTGTGTGCCGGGCGTGCAAAAGGCGTTTGCGGATAGGCGATGCTTTCTTTACCGTTTAATACATCCCGTAAAGCCTCCACAGGTAATTCAAACAAATGGGCCATTTGTTCTATATAGCCTTTGGAGGGGTTTCTTTTACCGGTTGTCCAAAGGGCTACGGTAGCTGTGGATACTTTTAATAAGCGGGCCAACTTGGCCTGTGCGCCGCGCAGAGTGCCGTGGTTCCATTTTTCTAATTGTTTTTCAAATTGATTCATAGGCCCTCCTGGATATGCGGCGGTTTTGTGTAAAAAACGCTTGACAAACACTAACAAAATTTACTATACTAACAAATGTTAAGAGTAACTCTCTTAACCGGCGGGGCGCCTCCCCCGCTGTTTTCACTCATTTCTTACCTGGTTTATAAGCGGTTCTTCTTCAGAACCGGTGCAGCAGCTTTGCGGCACTTTGGCTTAATAAACCTTATGTTATACGTATTCGCCCGAATCGTATTACTTATATTATAGCAAAAAATGAGTGATTTTGTTAGTAAAGTTATATTAGTTTGTAAAGACGGACCCACCTTATACGGGCAAACCGGGCTATTCTGCTGGTATAACTTTACTGACTTTTGGTGTTTAACACCGTGTTTGTATGCCAGCAAACCGTCTGTTTGGTATTGTTATTGATTGGCTGTTGGGGGATTGTTAAAGAGTTAAAACACTGGTAAAAACCACGCTGTATAGAGGGCAAGGCCCTAAATAATCTATAATATATAAATGCAGAAAGGTTTTTCTATCAATATTTACGGCCTTATTTTCTCTATTATGATTATAGTGGCCGCTTTAACTTACATCCTGCCTGCCGGCCAATATAATACCATACAAAAAGACGGACGCACTTATACCGTGGCCGGTTCTTATCACCGGGTAGATCCCGCCCCGCAAGGCATTGGGGCGGTGCTTACGGCGCCTGCCAAAGCGTTTGGAGATTGTTCCGATATCATCATTTTTATCTTTATTACCGGGGCGATTTTTACCATTATTGAACGCACCGGCACGGTAAATGCTGTTATTTTGGGTACCAGTTATTTGTTTTCCAAAAAGGAAAAGCTGAAAAAATTCTTTATTCCTGCCAGTATGCTGTTGTTCTCTTTAGGAGGGGCCGTATTTGGTATGGAAGAAGAAACCCTCATTTTTATTCCGCTATTTATCCCGTTGGCCTTGTCTTTGGGGTATGATACGGCGGTGGGGGTAAGCATACCGTTCTTAGGGGCGTGGGTGGGGTTTGGCTCTGCTTTTATGAACCCGTTTACGGTGGGGATTTCCCAAGGCATTGCTCAGCTACCGCTTTATTCCGGTATGGGGTATCGTGTGTTGGTGTGGGGAATCTGTACGGCGGTTGTAATTGGTTTTGTAACCTGGTACGGGGAGCGCGTGCGCAAAAACCCTAAAAAAAGCATTACTTACGATATTGACCAAGCCAAACGTAAAGAACTGCATTTAAACGTGCTGGAAAAGCCCCAATTTACAGCGCGGCATTTATTGATTACGTTTATTTTTGCAGCGGGTATGGCTTGGCTGGTGGCCGGGGTGGCGCTGTTTCATTGGTACATTATAGAAATTTCCGGCTTGTTTTTAGGGGTTGGTATCGTGTGTGCCATTGTGGGCAAACTAAGCCTTAACCAAACAACCGATGCTATTATAGACGGGGCGCGCAGTATGGTGAGCGTTTCTTTGATGCTGGCTTTAGCCAGAGCTATTGTGGTCATCGCAGCTGACGGGCGCATTTTGGATACCGTTTTATACGGTATAGCCCAGTTTATTGGCCAAATGAACCCGCTGATGGCGGCGGAAGGGATGTTCTGGGCGCATAGTTTTATCAACTTTTTTGTAGCGTCCGGTTCCGGGCAGGCTGTGCTTACTATGCCGGTTATGATCCCGCTGGCCGATATTATTGGCGTTAATCCGCAAATTGCCATTTTGGCTTATCAGTTTGGCGAGGGGTGGACAAACTCCATCATCCCCACCGCTCCTGTTACAATGGCCGCCATTGGTATGGCGGGAATCCCTTGGTTAAAATGGGCTAAGTGGAATGTGCCGCTTCAAATTATATTGGCGGTGCTTTCTATGTTGTTATTAATACCGCCGTTTTTATTTGGGTGGCATTAAAACGTATCTTTTCTAGCAAGGGCCCGGCCGGGCCCTTTTTTTTATCTCTTTTGAGGGAAATTTTTTAATTGTAAAAGGCGGTTCAGGGTGGATAAGACCGATATGGAAAGGCTGCTTTATAAGCGGGCGTATGCCCTAGGCGCGCAGATAACGCAACGAGAAGGTGCGTTGGTTTGCCAGGCACAAGATGAACTGTTGCAGCAGTTAATTACACTTTATAACCGTTTCTTTAAGCGGGAGAACCTCCTTTTTTCTCTTTCAGACATCCGGCTTACCCAGCAATATTATACCCGGCAAGCGCTTTTATTTGAACAAGAACTTCGCAAACGGGGGCCCTGTGGCAGAAGCACTTGCTTGCTAAAAATAAACCTGGACAGCCAAAATAAAACAGAATGAGGGGACTGTTGGGCAGGGGCTATTTATAGGCGGTTGCTTTGTTTTTTTTTTT
>CALUUY010000003.1 GCA_944324095.1 uncultured Elusimicrobiales bacterium | reverse complement strand
AGTAAAGGGTTTTACGCTTATTTAACTTTTAGTAGTGGTTTTAATTATAGGTATATTAGCCAGTGTAGCTTTGCCGCAATATGAAATAGCAGTGGAGAAATCTCGCACGGCGGAGGCTTGGGCGAATTTAAAATCATTGGAAAATGCCTTAGCCGTACGTAATATGGAGATGGGGACAACAGGAAAGCTTTATCCTTTTGACGAGCTGTCTGTTGAATTAAAAGCAGATCCTAATTCGAGGGTTGGATCTATAGGGGGCGCGTACCAAATTTCTACTAAAAATTTTACTTATATGCAGATAAATAGTCTTTATTCTCCCTCACAGATCATAGGGCACATTGTTGCTGTAGGGAAATATAAAAATAAAACTTATTTTCTGACCCTTATGAATGGCAAGCGTGCCTGTTCTGCAGATGGTAGTTCAGATGCAGATATTGCAAGATTCTGTAAAGCTGTGACTGGGGCTTCTTCCAGCCAAAATCTTCCCTGTGTGTCTAGCAGTTATCCTTGCTGGGTGGAGTAGATAATACAGGCGTTTGAACTCTTTTCATTTAGGAGCTGTTCAAGAACGACTTTGGAAATATTCAGACCCTTTAATAATACACAAGAACGCAATATAGATGAAATACAGGAACTGACATCGTGCAGATTTTTATCACTTGTTTTTGCTAAAACAATAAACCCCCGCTTATTAAAAGCGGGGGTTTTGTATTTTATAAGACAAGCTTATTTGCTTTCTTTTTCTTCCGGTTTTTTGCTTTCGTGCAAAACGGCCGGTTTTACTTTGGGGCTTTGCGCCACCAGGTCTTTAATGGGCTTAATTACCTGGGCTTGTTTTTTCATTGTGCAGGGGCCGCCAATACAGCCGCCTTTGCAGCTCATTACTTCCAACAGTTGGAAGTCGCCAATCCCTTTGGCATAAGCCTGTAACATAAGCATAGCTTTTTTGTCCAACCCGTTGATGGCCATTTTTTTAATGGTGCGCCCGGGCAATGCATTTTCCACCGCTTGGGCTACCCCGCCGGTAACGCCGTAGTAGCGGCCTTCGGCTGAAATGGTGGGGTCTAAGGGAGTGTCTTCGCATTCGGCCGGGTTAATGCCTTTAGCATCCAGCATAGCGCCCAGTTCTTCGTAAGTCATTACATAGTCTATATTCTGGTTATCGGCCGCTTCTACGCGTTTAGACACACACGGCCCTACAAATACGGTGGTAAAGCCGTTTTTCTTTTCAATTTCAGCGGTGTAGGCCATCGGGGTCAACGTGTCGGACACAAAAGGTTTTAAGGCCGGCAGGTGTTTTTTAACCGCTTGTATCCAGGCAGAGCAGCAGGACGTGGTCATAAATTTGTCCCCACGTTCCAAGCGTTCTATCAGTTCGGCCGCTTCGTGGGCGGTGGTAACATCGGCGCCCAAGGCAACTTCGGTCACTTTGGTGAACCCGGCTTTTTTGATGGCGGTCATCAACTGCGGGAGCGTGCAATCAAACTGACCCACAATAGAGGGGGCAATCATCGCGCACACTTTTTTGCCGCTTTTGATGGTGCTTAAAATGTCAATTAATTGGCTGCGTTCCATAATGGCGCCAAAGGGGCAGGCGTCCATACAGTGCCCGCAGGAGATACACTTATCAAAATCAATTTCGGCAAATCCGTTTTCCCCTTTGTGAATGGCGTTTACCGGGCAGGATTGCTCGCACGGAACGGGCACATAGGTGATAGCATTATACGGGCAAGCTTCTTTACATTGACCGCAGTTTTTGCATTTATCCGGGTCAATTTTAGAGCGGCCGTTTTCAAAAGAGATGGCTCCAAATTTGCAGGCCTGATGGCACGGACGGGCCAAACAGCCTTGGCAGGCTTCGGTTACGATGTGGCGCGCTTTTACACAGCCTTTGCAGGCAATATCCATTACCGTAAGCGGAGTGGAGGGAATGTCTTTACGTAAAAGGGCTTGTTTGGCGTATTCGTTTAAAGAAGTGGCCTCATCGTCCTGCTCCACACTGCCGCCCAGCGCCGCCAAAGTGCGGGCGCGGAATACGGCCCGTTCTTTATAAATACAGCAGCGCACGGCGGATTTGGAATCCGGCGGAATGACTTTAAAAGGAATACGAAACGCACTGGTTTCCAGTTCGCCCCGGTCAAAGGCCTCTATTACTTCACGCAAGGCCCGGCGTTTAAAAAATACGGCTTTATTGTCTGATATGTTCATAATTGTTTCGTAAAAATAAGCTATTTTTTATATTTTAGCATATTTGGAGTAGCGCTTATTGCAGTTCTAATACAGCACTTAGAGGGTTATGGTCGGACGCGTGTGACGGCGTTGCCTGTGCTTGCAGCAATTTTAACCCGCGGGTGAATACAAAATCCAATTTCTGGCCAAAAAAACGGGAGCGGTTATCCGGTTCAAAAACCATTTCGGTTAGTTGTAATTGGGAGGCTGTTTGGCGCATCAGCTGTAAGCGGTGCTTATTCCACACGTTAAAATCCCCCGCTACCAGGGCAGGGCCGTCAAACCCTTCCAACAGTTGCGCGGCAGAAGCCATATTGAGGCTAAACGGTTTGTGTCCCGTAAAATTAATGGCGTGTAAGTTAACCACCAGCAAGGGCCCTCTCTCGGTAGGATAGACGGTGCAAAGGGTCATTTTAGGGGTTTTTAAAAAGGGCTCATACACATTGGCGCGGTAATCCGCCCGCAGGGCCGGCGCCCGGCTGCCGGTGGCTACCCCTATGGGAGCGTGGCGCAAGAAAGAAAAAAAACTTACAGCGGCCGTCCATTCCAGCCCACAGTTAGCAAAACAGTCCTCTTGGCTGGGCAGGAACATAGCCTCTTGCGTTAAGAATAAATCGCTTTGTTTGCAATGAAGGGCAAACTCTTCCCGCCAGCCTGTATCTTTGCATTTATGCAAGTTCCATACACATAACGAAAAGCGCTTTGGCAAACGGGCCAGCTGGGCGTGCCCTTTGCAAAGCAAGATGTGGTCTTTGGCGGGTTTTTTGTAAAACATAATTAATAATAAGGGGTAAGCAGTTTAAAAGCGTTGTTTCTTATTAACGCCAAGAACGATGTTTTTTGATGCGGGTTAAACACCACTGCGCGGGCGGCTTGTTTTTTGGCGTGTATGATTTTAAGCACTTGTACGGCAGTGCGCTGCCCCAGGCATTCTATGTTACATTCAAAGTTGAGCCTAAAGCTGCGCACGTCCCAATTGGCCGAGCCGGCAAACGTCCAGGCGTCGTCCACCACCAGCAGTTTGCTGTGGTCAAACGGGGCAGGGGTTTGATAGATTTTGACACCCTTTTTAAGCAAGCGCGCAAAGTTGGCCTGCATCGCCCAGTCCATACCAAAAATATTACTTTTGACCGGTAAAATAATGTCCACGTGTACCCCGCGCATACTGGCAAGCTCCAGCGCGTTTAAGACGTCTCGTTCTGGCAAAAAATAAGGCGTTACAATGTGTATGGATTTTTGGGCGCATACCAAGGCACCCATAATTAAAGTTTTTATTTTGCCAAAATCATTATCGGGCCCGTCCGGTATAATGCGTGCGGGCGTATTGCCCGGAAGGGGCGTCCCCTTAGGGGCGGTGAAAGGAATAAAATGTTTTTTGCCGGAAAAAATCCAATCTTCTTCAAATACCCGCAGCATTTGTTCTACCACCGGGCCTTGCACTTTAAAGGTAACGTCTTGTATAGGGTCTTGGGGGTGTTGGGCCACCAAATTGCCTTGGGCGATGTTCATGCCGCCAAAAAACGCTTCTTTCCCGTCAATAATCATCATTTTACGATGGTTGCGCAGGTTGAGAAACGGCAAGGTAACCGGGCTTTTGGACGGTAAAAAAACGCTAAACTCTATGCCTTTTAATTTTTTGACGGCTTGCGCCAAATTGGGTTTGGAGTAATTTAACCCTACTCCGTCCACCAAAATTTTTACTTTGGCTCCGTTTTTTACCGCTTTTTGTGCGGCGGATAAAATCATTTGCCCGGCGGGGTCATTATTAAAAATATAGCTGGAGATAAGCACTTCTTTACGGGCGGAAGAAATAAGGCGGCACATTTCCGGGTAGGCATTGTCTCCGTTGATGTAAGGCGTGATTTGGTTGCCGGTGGAAAAATTTTGCGGGTGTACTTTGTGCCCTAAGCGTAAAAGCTGGATAAAAGAAGGGGGAATTTGTTTTTTTTCTTCATCGGTTATTTGGGCCGATGACGTGAGCATATTGGGCCCGCTGTTACGCAAAGACAGTGCTTTGCGGTGAATGCGGTTAATGCCTAATAACACATACATAACCGTCCCCAATAAAGGGGCCAGCCAAATCAGCCCCATCCAGCCAATGGCGCTGGGGACTTCGTCCTTATGCAATAAAATGTGTATGGTAACGCTGATTTGTAAACAGATGTACAGCGCACCGGCTATACCAAATGAAGAAAGGGTTACTGTGTCCATATCCTCATTATAGGAAAAACGCCGGGTTTAGTACGCAAAAAAAATAGTTACGCGGTAATGCCGGTAATCAAAAGCCACCTATTTGTTGGATTTTTGTTCTTCCTGTTGTTTCTTGCGGCGTTCCAAGGCGGGGCCTTTAATTAAACGCGGGCCGTAGAGGTATTGCTCGGTGGTGCCGCCTTCCACCAAAGCACGTTGCCATTTGGCGGCTTCGCGGCGTTTTTGTTCTTCCTCTTCTTGTTTGGCTTTTTGGCGGGCGGCTTCTTCGGCTTGGCGTTTAGCCTGCTGTTGTTGAGTATAGGCTTTGTTCGCGTCAGAGAGTTGTTTTAAATAGTCATTGTAAGAGGCGTCATCATAAAATGTATGGGTTAATTGTTCCTCTTCAAATACATAATAGGTGTAGAGCGGCTTCTTGGGGTTTTGCTGTAATTGAAAAACAGCCTGGGTTGTGTTGTGAGCCAAATCGCTTACGTTTAAAAAGGTGGCTTGCGGGTAGGCCGCTTCAAAGGCGTTTTGAGTAACGGTTAAATCCAGTTTGTATTTTTTTTGAAGGGCTAAAACTTCGGGCACGGTGGCCGCGGCCGCTAAGAAGAAGGACGGCTCCGACGCGTGAAACAACAGTTTGCGAAAATTGTCCTCGTCCCCGTAGCGCAGCAGAATGTATTGGCGCCCGTCTTGAGCGGTTAAAGTATCTTGTATGCTGGGCACACTGGTGGCGGCGGTAAGCACTTGGGAGAGGGTTTTGCCCTTAAAATGTTTGTTTAACTCTTTAGCGGAATTTTGCCAAACGGATACACTGGGCTGAGTGGAGGAAGACTTAAAATTGTTTCCGTCCATCTCTATAACAATTACGTCCTGCTCGGCTGCCTGGGCGACAGCTCCTGCGGCTAATAAGAAACACACTAGCCCTGTAATGGTTCTCATTCTTCAAACTCCCACGTGCTTAGGTATCTTTCACCCGTATCCGGAAAAATGACCACGATGTTTTTGTCTTTATTTTCAGTGCGTGCCGCTACCTGTAACGCCGCCCATAGCGCCGCTCCGGAGCTAATGCCCGCCAATACGCCTTCTTTTTTGGCTAATGCGCGGGCGGTTTTGCCGGCGTTTTGCGCGGTAACGGGGATGATTTCGTCTATTAGCTTTGTATTTAAAATTTTAGGGATAAACCCTGCCCCGATGCCTTGCAATTTGTGCGGGCCGGCTTCTCCGCCGGAGAGGACGGGGCTGTCGGCCGGTTCTACGGCTATGGTGTGTAAATGGGGGCAATGTTTTTTTAATTCTTCGGCGGTGCCGGTCAAGGTGCCGCCTGTGCCTACGGCACTGATAAAGATGTCCACCTTTCCGTCCAAATCAGCCAAAATTTCCTGTGCGGTTTGACGGTGGGCTTGGGCGTTGGCGGGGTTGTCAAACTGGGCGGGCATAAAAGCACCCGGCGTTTGGGAAATGATTTTTTGCGCTTCTTCAATAGCGCCTTTCATCCCTTTTTGGGCAGGGGTGAGTATAATTTGGGCCCCCAGCGCTTTAAGCAGTTTGATGCGTTCAGGGCTCATATTTTCTGGCATAGTAAGTGTAATGGTATAACCCCGCACGGCTGCCAAAAAAGCCAAGGCAATACCCGTGTTTCCGCTGGTGGGTTCCACAATGAGGCCACCCGGTTTTAGTTGGCCGGTTTTTTCGGCTTCGTCCAGCATATTTTTAGCGGCGCGGTCTTTAATGCTGTACGGGTTAAACATTTCCAGCTTGGCATAGAGGCGCCCCGGGCCCGGGTTTAGTTTGGTAATATGCAGTAAAGGGGTGTTTCCTATTAGTTCAGCAATATTGTTGGCAATAGACATATATCGGCTCCTTCTTATAATAGAAGATGGCACTTATTATCCCATTATACAATTTAGCCTAAATACCGGCGGATGATTTTAGCCGGGCTCCCCGCCACCACTGTGCCGGGGGCCACGTCTCTTGTAACCACAGCGCCGGCGGCCACTACGGCATTGTCTCCTATCCATACACCGGGTAATATAATGCAACCACCCCCCAGCCACACGTTGTTACCTATATGTATTTTATGGGCGGACTCCAAGCCCTCCTGCCGTTTTTGGGCAGAGAGCGGGTGGGTGCCGGTATAAATTTGCACATTGGGGCCGATGAGGACATTGTCCCCTATTTCCACTTGGGCGCAGTCCAAAATAGTGCAGTTGAAGTTGATGAATACTTTTTTGCCGGTATGGATTTGGGTGCCGTAATCACAATAAAAAGGGTATTCAATATGCAGGTCTTCGGCGGCGTTGGGCAAAAGCTCTTTTTGCAGGCGGGCGCGCAAAGAGGCATCCTGCGGGGAAGAAGTGTTTAGTTGGTGTAATAATTCCCGCGCACGGGTGCGTTCTTGCAGCAGTTGTGGGTCGGCCGCGTTGTAGAGGCGGCTTTCCAGCATATTTTGTTTTTCACTCATCTGTTTATTGTAGCAATTGTGAAGGGAAAAACCGTAATTAAAAATTTATTTACCGAGCGGTAGAATTTTTTTATTAAAACTTGCTATAATCTTAGGGTACGTTAATTTTATAAGCGAGGATTTGTGTATGAAAAATGTCTCAAGCAGTTTATTGGGGGTATTGCTTCTGGCAGGCGTATTGACGGTAAGCGGCTGCAAAGATAAAGCCTCCTCTTCGGCCCAGGCGCCGGCTACGGTCAATGCCGTTAAGGTTATTAAGACGGATTTGCCGTGGGATATAGAATATCCGGCCCAGGTGGCAGGCTCTTTACAGGTAAACATTCGTGCGCAGGTGGGGGGTATTTTGGAATCCCGCCTGTTTAATGAAGGGGAATATGTAAAAGAAGGAACGCAGCTTTTTCAAATAGACGATAAAGAGTACAAAGCTGCCTTAGCCAAAGCTAAAGGCGCGTTGGCGCAAGCCCAAGCGCAAGAACGCAGCACCCGGCGTGAATACAACCGTATGAAAACGCTTCGGGCGGATAATGCCGTGAGCCAGAAAAATTATGATGATGCCCTTTCTGCCTATGAAGCGGCCCAAGCGGACGTGCAAGTGGCCGAGGCTGAAGTACGCAATGCTGAGATTAATTTAGGTTACACCAAAGTAACGGCGCCTATTTCCGGTATTACAGGGCGGGAGGCGCAGTCCGTAGGCAGTTTAATCTCTCCCTCCGGTGAAACGGGCCTGTTAACCACTATGGTGCAGATAGACCCGCTGTGGGTAAATTTTTCTATGCCGGGGCGCCAGTTTGAAAAATTAGCCAGCGGTTATGTTTCCGGGCAGATTGTGCTGGGGGATGAAGAATCCGCCAAAGCCATAGACCCCAAAGTTTACCGCGAAGTGGAACCGGGCAAAGCCCCCATTTATGTAGAAGTGGTTATGAACAACGGTAAAATCTATCCTGAAAAAGGCAAAATAGTTTTCTTTGACAGTTCCGAAAATACCCAAACTTCCAGCCTGTCTATGAAGGCGCAGTTTGCCAACCCCAAAAACAGCCGTCTGCTTATGCCGGGGCAATTTGTACGCGTGCGGTTGGTGGGGGCCACGTATAAGGATGCGGTGTTGATTCCGTCTTCTGCCGTGTTAAACACGCCTAATGGTATGATGGTGTATGTGATTGATGACAACAACGCCGTGGTGGCACGCCCCGTACAAGGTGAATTGCAAGACAATATGTACATTATTACCGAAGGTTTAAAAGGCGGGGAAACGGTGGTTTCTGGCGGGCTGATTAAGTTAAAACCCGGTATGCAGGTAAAGGCAACGATGAAGGATTTTTCTTTGTCTAAAGAATTGGGCGCTAAAGAAGAAACCCAAGCCTTATCCCAAGACGGGCGCAGCAACGCCACGTTGGAAGAAAAAATCGCCGCGGCCGAAGCGCCGGATGCCCAATCGGTAGAAAAAGCGGCTTCTGAGCAAAAATCCCAAGACAAGCCGGCTGCGGAGCAACCAGCCCAAACTCCGGCCGGCAAATAAGGGGAAAATATGTTTTCCAAATTTTTTATTAACAGACCTATTTTTTCTACGGTTATTTCTCTGCTAATTGTATTGTTTGGGTTGGTGTCCATTACTATGCTGCCAATAGAACAATACCCGGATTTAACCCCTCCCACCATTCAGGTATCGGCCACGTATCCCGGCGCCAGCCCGGAAGTAATTGCCGAAACGGTGGCCGCCCCGATTGAGCAACAGGTAAACGGGGTGGAGGATATGTTGTATATGAACTCCACCTCCGCCTCCAACGGGGACATGAACTTGATTGTTACCTTTAAAGTGGGAACCGACCCCGACCAAGCAATGATTAACGTCAACAACCGGGTACAGGGAGCTACTTCGTCCCTGCCGGAAGACGTGCGCCGCTACGGGGTAACGGTAGATAAAAAATCTTCTTCCATTTTGCAGTTTATTGCCTTTTATTCGCCCAGCGGTTTAACCGATACGACTACCATCGGTAACTACGCTTTAATTAATATTGTGGACGATTTGAAACGTATTGAAGGCGTGGGTGATGCGATGGTGATGGCCGCTAACGACTATTCCATCCGTATTTGGATTAAGCCGGATGTGTTGTCTCAGCGGGGTTTATCCGTTAGTGATTTAATTGCGGCTGTGCAGGCTCAAAACGTACAGCGCGCGGCGGGTAAAATTGGTCAGCCGCCGCTGCCGCAATCGGTTGACCGGATGTACTCTATTATTGCTCCCGGCCGTTTTACTAAGCCGGAAGAGTTTGGCGAGATTATTTTGCGCGCCTATCCGGACGGTACTTCTTTACGTTTAAAGGACGTGGCCCGCATTGAACTGGGCAGCCAAAACTACGAGTTTAACGGTAACTTTAACGGTAAACCCGCCGTACCGGTGGGTGTGTATTTGTCTCCGGGCGCCAATGCTGTAGCCACGGCGGAAGCTGTGAATGCGCGCTTAAAAGAACTGGCGGCCAACTTCCCGCCGGACTTGGATATTGATTATAAAGTAGCTTACGACACCACCCTATTCGTAAAAGCCTCTATTAAAGAAGTAATACACACATTAATAGAAGCTATGATTTTGGTGTTTTTGGTAGTGTATTTGTTTTTAAAAGACTGGCGTGCCACATTAATTCCGTGTTTGGCGGTGCCGGTGTCTGTTATCGGTGCGTTTGCCGGTATGTTAATGTTTGGGTTTTCCATTAACACGCTTACGTTGTTTGGGTTGGTGTTGGCCATTGGTATCGTGGTGGACGACGCCATCGTGGTAATTGAAAACGTTGAACGTATTATGCGTACTGAACGCCTGCCCGTTAAAGAAGCCACCATTAAAGCTATGGACGAAGTATCCGGCCCGGTGGTAGCCATTGTGCTAGTGTTGTGTTCCGTATTTGTGCCGGTGGCGTTTATGGGCGGCTTAACCGGGGTGATGTACCAGCAATTTGCTATTACGATTGCGGTTTCTGTGGTAATTTCCGGCTTGGTGGCGCTTACGCTTACGCCGGCTTTGTGTGCGCTTTTGTTGCGCCCGCGGGAAGAGCCTACACACGGGTTCTTTTATCAGTTTGACCGCTTTTTTGAAAAAATCACCCACAAATATACGGGGGCGGTGTCTTTCTTTATCCGCCGCATACCGGTGGCTTTGATTTGTATTGCACTGCTGTTTGCCGGCGCGTTTGGACTGTTTAAAATCATTCCGGGCAGCTTGTTGCCGGACGAAGACCAGGGTATGATTATGGTGGCCACGCAGTTGGATCCGGCGTCTTCTTTAACTAGCAGCCAGCAAGTAGCCAGCGAACTGGAAAAATTAATTCAGGCGCAGCCGTCTGTGTCCGATGAATTGACCTTCTCTGGGTTTGATATGTTAAGCAGCACCCAAAAAAGCAGCGGTATAGCTTCCTTTATCCGCTTAAAACCGTGGGATGAACGCAAAACGCCGGAGTTGTCTTCTTTTGGTTTAGTGGGAACCATTTTTAAATTGTCCCAAACCAAAATACCGGATGCTTTGGTTATGCCGTTTAACCCGCCGGCCATTACGGGTATGAGTACCACCGGTGGTTTGGAAGGTTACATTCAAAACCGCGGTTCCGGCGGCAGCAAAGAGCTGGAAGCGCAAACCAATGCGTTCTTGGACGCTATCAAAAAATTGCCTCAAATAGCCAGCGCCAGCACCACGTTTTCTTCGGCTGTGCCGCAATATAAGATGACGGTGGATGAAATTAAGGCGCAAAGTATGGGGGTGTCTTTAAGTGAGTTGTACACCACCATTCAAGGCACTTTTGGTACAGCTTATGTGAACGACTTTACCTACTCCGGCCGCAGCTTTAAAGTAATGATGCAGGCTGAAGGCGAATACCGTGCCCGCCCGGAACAAATTAGCGGCATTTATGTGCGCTCTAATTCCGGTTCTATGGTTCCGCTTTCCGCCCTGGTTACGCTGACGCCTACTTTAGGCCCGGATATGGTGGAACGGTTTAACGTATTCCCGGCGGCTAAAATTATTGCCACCCCTGCTGAAGGCTACAGCACCGGGGACGCTATTGAAGCTTTGGAAAAAACCGCCAAAGACGTTTTAGACCCCAGCTTTACCTTGGCTTGGACGGGTACAACGTATCAGGAAAAACTTTCCGGTTCGTCCTCCGCCTCTGCCTTGTTGTTGGGGATGTTGGTGGTGTTTTTAATCTTGGCCGCCCAGTATGAAAAATGGAGCCTGCCTATTGCGGTGTTGTTGGCTGTTCCGTTTGCTATATTTGGCGCATTGGCCGGCACGTTTGCGCGCGGTTTGTCTAACGATATTTATTTCCAAATTGCGCTTGTGGCCTTGGTGGGGCTGGCGGCTAAAAACGCTATTTTGATTGTAGAGTTTGCTGTTCTGCTTAAAGAACAAGGTTTAGATGCGGCCAAGGCCGCTGTGCAGGCGGCGCAGCTGCGCTTCCGCCCGATTGTAATGACGTCACTGGCGTTTATTTTGGGTTGTATCCCGTTGGCCATTAGTTCCGGCGCGGGTGCGGCCAGCCGTCATTCAATTGGTACCGCGGTGGTGTTTGGTATGTTGGCCGCCACGTTAATTGCTCCGTTATTTATTCCGCTGTTCTTTGTACTGCTGGGTGGTAAAAGCGCTGCCAGAACAGAAACCGGCGCGGAAATGAAACTGGAACAAAACCCGGTTCCTCAACAAGCCGGAGAGGAGGAAAAGAATGAAATTTAAACAAATAGCCGTTTTATTGGCGGCTGCTGTGTGCAGTGCAGGGTGTTTGCTGGGGCCCAATTATTCTAAGCCCCAGACCCAGCTGCCGGAGTCTTCCCAAGAAGATTTCAGTATTTTTACCAATGCCAAATGGTGGGAAATCTTTAATGACCCGGTGCTGGATAAAATGGAACAGGAAGCCCTTACTTACAATAAAGACTTGCAATTGGCTATTGCCCGGGTGGATGAGGCCCGCGCAAATGTGGGTATAACCAAAGCAGATCAGCTTCCTTCTTTAAGCGCTTCCGGCAAAACGGGGCGTGCGGGGGATGCAACAGGCTCCGGGCAAACCCAAAGCACTGCCAATGCGGTGGTGTCTTTTGAGCTGGACTTATGGGGTAAATACCGCCGATTGAGCGAGGCGGCCCGCGCCCAGCTTTTATCTAGCGAAGCCAACCGCGACACCGTCCGCTTGGCTTTAACGGCGGATGTGGCGCGCAATTATTTTACCCTGCTTACTTTAGATGAGCAGTTTAACATCGCAACCCGCACATTGGCCGCGCGCAAAGAAAATGTGCGTATTTATGAAAGCCGCTATAAAAACGGTTATTGCACGGAAGTGGATTTAAAACGCGTGCAGGCCAGTATGTCCTCGGTGGAGGCACAGCAGCGGGAATTAAAATTACAAATTGCCCAAACGCAACCGGTGCCGTCCGTTTTATTGGGTAGAAGCCCGCGCGCCATTGCGCAGGAAGGGGTAGAAAGAGGCAAAAAATTAGCGGCCGTAACGCTTGTGCCAAACGTGCCGGAGGGGTTGCCGTCTGACTTGTTGACCCGCCGCCCGGACGTGCGCCAAGCCGAAGGCCAATTAATTGCGGCTAATGCCAATATCGGCGCGGCGCGGGCGGCGTATTTCCCGTCCATTCCGCTTACGGCTTCTGCCGGTTATGCCAGCAGTGCGTTAAGTGATTTGTTTGCCGGTGGTTCTTCGGGCGTGTGGAATTTGGCGGCCCAAGTAACGGCGCCTATTTTTGAAGGCGGAAAAATCCGCTCCCAAAACAAAGCGGCCGAAGCAAAATACCGCCAGATGTTGGCTACTTATGAAAAAACCGTTCAAGGCGCTTTTAAAGAGGCGTTGGACGCACTGTCCGCCAACCGGATTAACCGGGAAGTGTTTGACTCTTATAAAGACCAAACCCAAGCTATGCAGCGCAGTTATGATTTAACCAAAAAACAAGAAGCGGCGGGTTTAATCGGCGTGACGGATTTGCTGGATGTGGAAAGCAATTTGCTCTCGGCCGAGATGAGCTTGGCCACCGCCCGTTTAGACGAGCTAAATGCTGTGGTTACGCTCTGCCAAGCGCTTGGCGGCGGCTGGACGGAAACAGAAGGCTTTACAGAAGAGGCGCCTTCGGCAGCAAAATAAACATTTAACGTGTTTAAAATACCCGGGGAAAGTTTTTTCTCCGGGTATTTTTATACAATAATGGATATGTTAAATAAAAGAAAAATACAAAAACTGATTTGGCTGTTTGTGTTGTTTGTGGTGGTGGGTGCCGTGTCTTTTGGCGTATTGCGTGCCTGCCAGCGTGCCTGGTTGTTAAAGGGTATAGAAACCAACGATGCTGCTTTAATTAAAAAAGCGTTTAAGTGGGGGTTTCCAAAATCGGCCCAGGCGCAGGCCGGGTTGCCGGCTTTGTCTAAGGCGGTGCTTTTAGGACACGAAAAAGCAGCCCGTGCACTGGTGGAACAAGGGGCGGATTTAAAAGCTAAAACGACGGAAAAAGTGCCTTCTGCTAAGGATGAGAAGTCCCCTGTTATCCCGGCGGGAACGGGGCCGCTTGGGGTGGCGGCGTATGTATGTTATTTGCCGGGCAGCCCGGAAATGGCCCGCCTGCTTTTAGAAAACGGCCTTAGCCCGGATGAAATGGTGGACGGCGTTTCTGTGGCGGAAATCGTTTCTGACCAGGCTGAAAGCCATTTGCAGCAAACACACTGCTGGGAAATGCTGCGTTCTTTGTTGGAGGCGGGGTTGAATGTAAATTCCACTGCGGGGGAAGAACTGTATCAGGACGTGATGAGCGGCTCTGCCTTATGGGTGCGTCTGCTTTCTGCCCATATACCGGCAGAGTTGGTGGAGGAAATTATTTCCCGCCCGGATATTAACTTAAATGCCCAAAGCAAAGCTGGTATTTCCGGGCTTATGCAGGCTGCCTTTTTAAACCGTCCGGACGTGGCCGAACTATTATTAAAAGCCGGTGCTGACCCCAATTTAAAGGCAGAAAAAGGCTTTACGGCTTTAGACATCAGTAAACAGCTTAAATATCCCAAGGTAAAGAAGGTTTTGCTTAAATACGGTGCAGCTAATTAAAAAAACCCCGCGCAAGCGGGGTTTTGTATTCTGGCGGATAAAGCTAATTTGGTAAAATATTAATAATGACAGAAAACATCCTCTGCCCTTTGGATGGGCGTTATGCCGGTAAAGTGAAAGACTTGGCTTTCTATATGGGCCAAAATGCTTTGGCTCAAGCCCGCGTGCGTACGGAATGTGCGTGGCTGGAGGTTTTGTTTTCTCTTCATTTGCCAAAACCAAGCCCGGCACCGCAAACGGTTGAAAAGGTTTTAAACTCCTTGTCTAACTTGTCTGTACAGGATTTAACCGCGCTTAATGAATATGAATATACAGGCCGGGGCGCCATTGCGGCCACCAACCACGATGTAAAAGCAGTGGAGTATTTTATGAAAGAGCGCTTGGCCGCTACGCCGCTTAAGCCTTATCTCCCCTGGGTGCATTTTGCTTTAACCAGCGAGGACGTTAACAGCGTTTCCTACGCATTAATGTTGGCGGACGGGTTAGAAAAAGTTTTGTTACCTGCTTTAGAGTCCTTACGCCGGATGTTGGCTTTGCTGGCGCGCAAAGAAGCCAAAAGCGTTATGCTGGCCCGTACGCACGGCCAGCCGGCGGTACCCACTACATTTGGTAAAGAAGTGCGTGTGTTTGAAAGCCGTTTAGCCCGTCAGTTGGAACAATTAAAAAAGAGCCAGCTCTCTTGTAAGTTTAGCGGGGCGGTGGGGTGTTATAATGCCCACGCGGCGGCTTTTGCGCAGGTGGATTGGCCACAAGCGGCTGCCAAGCTGGTGGCTAAGTTAAACAAAGGGCGCAAAATAAAATTGTTTTTAAGCCCGGTATCCACACAGATAGACAACCGGGATTCTTATGCCGAATTATTTGATAATATACGGCGGGTAAACATTATTTTGTTGGGTTTGTGCCAAGACTTTTGGCGCTATATTAGCGATGGGCTTTTAACTCAGCTTGCAGTAGCGGGTGAGGTAGGCTCCTCAGCTATGCCACAAAAAGTAAACCCTATTGATTTTGAAAATGCCGAAGGCAACCTGCAGCTTAGTAATGCATTGTTGGAATTTTTTGCTAACAAGTTGCCGCTTTCCCGGTTGCAGAGGGACTTGTCAGACTCTACGGTGCTGCGCAATATGGGTATGGCGTTGGGGTATGCATTGGTGGCGTATCAGTCTTTACAAAAAGGGTTGGGAAAAGTTTCTTTTAACCGGGCTTTTGCGCGGGCGCAGCTTAAGCAACATCCGGAAATTTTGGCGGAAGGGCTGCAAACCATTTTGCGCGCTGCAGGGGTAACCGATGCGTATGAACAAATAAAAAAGATTACGCGCGGGCAGGCAGTCAGCCGGCAGGATTTAGAAAATTTTATTAATCCATTGTCTGTGGACAAAGCAACCAAAGAAAGGCTGTTGGCGTTAGATGTGTGGAATTATGTAGGTTTAGCTCAGCGCCTGGCCGGAGGAAAATTATGATAGACATCGTATGCGGCGGACAAGCCGGTGACGAAGGAAAAGGAAAAATTTCTTCTTATTTATCTTATAAAGGCAAATACAGCTATTGTGTGCGTGTAGGCGGCCCCAATGCGGGGCACACCGTTGTATGCGGGGGCAAATCCTACACGTTAAAAAACATTCCTTCTGGTTTTTTAAATCCGGCCACCAAATTAGTGTTGGGCGCCGGCGCCTACACAAAAACCGAATGGCTGTTAAAAGAGGTGGAGTTAACCGGCACGCGCGAGCGGCTGATTGTTGACCCGCACGCCATTTTGATTAGTGACGAAGAAACCGCCGCCGAAAGAAACGCCTCTCACTTTATGCAACATATTGGCAGTGTGGGTACGGGGTTGGGGCAGGCCGTCAAACACCGCATTGAACGGCGTGAGGTAAAATTTGCTAAAGACGAACCCCTTCTTAAAGATTTTATTCAAGACGTACCTGCCCTGTTAAATAATGCGCTGGATAAAGGGGAAGACATTTTGCTGGAAGGCACGCAAGGTATAAAACTGTCCCTTTTACACGGAGAATATCCTTTTGTTACTTCCCGCGATACTACCGCTTCCACTTTCTTGGGCGAAGCCGGTTTGGGCCCCAAAAGCGTGCGGGATGTGTATGTGGTGTTCAAACCGTATATCACGCGTGTTGGGCCGGGCCCGCTGGAGCAGGAACTGACGGATGAAACCCAGCTGGAAATGTATCACACCAAAGGGCACGAAATCGGCAGCGTAAGCAAACGTTTGCGCCGGGTGGGTGCGTTTGAAAATACGTCCGCCGCGCGGGCTATTATGATTAACAACTGCACCAAAATTGCCATTACGCATATTGATATGTTTCCGGGTAATGACCGGGTAAAAAAATATGAGGATTTTACCCCGCAGGCCAAAGCCTTTTTGGAAAGCTTGAAAGACTTGTCTGCCCGTACGTATCCGCACCCGCAGCTAGCGCTTATTTCCACCGGGCCGGATATGGAAGACACCTTGGTTTTATAATAAAACGCCGGGAATGAGCCCGGCGTTTTTTATTAATAACCGTAAAACCGTGTGGGCGTAATTTCTTTTAGAAATAACTGGTTTTAAAAAAGCCGGGTGATCAATGAAAATCCGTTGAAAAGAAAGGATGTGAAAGTTATAATAAAAGCAGAAGGGCACAACTTGTCAGGGGGAAGTATGAAAAACATTGTGTTTGATTTTGGTGGAGTGCTCATTGATTGGAACCCGCGGTACTTATACCGTAAAATTTTTTCATCCACAGAGGAAATGGAGTGGTTTTTAAATAATATTTGCACGCCGGAGTGGAACTCCCGGCAGGACGCGGGAAGAAGCTTTGCGCAAGGTATTAGCGAATTGAAGGCAAAATATCCGCGTTATTCGGCGCAGATTGATGATTATTATTTGCGTTGGGAAGAAATGTTAGGTGGCCTGATTAAAGGCAGTGTAGAAATAATGAAAGAACTTTATGACCAGGGATACCGCATTTATGGTTTAACCAACTGGTCTGCCGAGACTATTTCTTTAGCAAAGGACAGATACAACTTTTTCCCTCTTTTATCCGGGTTAGTGGTTTCCGGCGAGGAAAAGACCATCAAACCCGATAGCACCCTTTATAAAATTCTGCTGGAGCGTTATCGTTTAGACCCTGCCGAAACGCTGTTTATAGACGATAAGACCGAAAATACCATTGCTGCTGCCAAGCTGGGGATGAAAACCATTGATTTTCATTCTCCGGTACAATTACGCTTGGAGTTGGTTCGCAAAGGTTTATTGCCAGCCCAAAAGCCGGTGCTGATATAGTGCTTTTAAGTGTACATAAAAAACCCCGGTTTAACCGGGGTTTTTTGTTAGATCTTGTCTTTGGTTACCATAGCTTCCATTAAGCGGTGCCGGCGGAATTTGCGCGGGTCAACGCATAAACCGTCTGCCACAATTTTGTCTTCTTTAGCTACGTTTCTGCCCAGCTTTTGTTCTGCCCATTGTTCTAACGACATTTTAGCCAGTTGTGCCGGAACGGGTAAATTCAGCGCGGCGTAAATGTCGGTTATGTTGGCGGCGGCACTGGCCACTACGCCTTCACCAAACGGGCGGATGTAGGCAGCAAAAAAGTCGTACTCGTCTTCAATCTCGCCCACCATTTCTTCAAAAATGTCTTCCAAGGTTAGAATACCGGTTATTTTGCCTTTTTCTGTTACTAGGCAAATATGCTGGTGGCTTTTTATCATTTTATCCAAAGTGGCGGAAATGATGGTGTCCGCATCTAAACTTACAATCGGGCGCATAATGGAGCGGGCGGTGGTGGGTTTCCCGGCGGAGAGTTTAGTGGCTTGGAAAATGTCTTTAAAATTTAAATAGCCGATGATGCTTTGCAGATTGTCGTTTTGTTCGCATACGGGGAAGCGGGTGTGCATATCCATATGGGCTTTTAGGTAGGTGTCTGCAATGGAGTCATTGGCATAGAGCACATATACTTGGTCTATAGGCACTTGTATTTCTCGTATTTTGCGTACATAAAACAAAGCGCTGGAAAGCATAATTTTTTCTTCTGCTTTACCAAACAAGCGGGAGGAGGAAGCGATAGAAACAGCCGTGCGCAAATCCGCCAATGCGGCCTGTTGGGCTTCTTTGGGGTCTTGTTCTTGTTTGAAGGATTTTTGGGTGGCAAATTTTACCAACGCTTCCATAATGCGCACTATGGGAAACAGCACCGCATACATAAGCCGCATAACGGGGGAAAATTTTAATACTACCCATTCTTTATTTTTGATGGCAAAGGTTTTAGGCGTAAGTTCTGCAAACACAATGGTAATAAAGCTTAACGGCAACACCACCAAAGCAACGGACAACATATCCGCCAGCCGTTTAGGCATAGAAAACCACTCTTGCAACTTGGGGGAGAATGCCTCATCTGCGCTGGCCCCGCCGGAGGCTGCCGCCACCGCACCCACTAAGGTAATGCCAATTTGCACCACGGCTAAACTGCCTTCCATATGGTCTTTCATAAACAGCGCCGCGTCCGCGCCGGGTTTCTTTTCCTGCGCCAAGATAGAAAGCTTGGTGCGGGAAACAGAGGCCAAGGCCATTTCATAGGCGGCCAAAAGTGCGTTAAGCACTAACATTAATAGGATGATTAATATAGTCATAGACGTGGTAATAGTCTAGCAAAAATGAATAATTTTAACAAATTACGCCCGGCGGGAAAAGACCTGTTTTTTATATAGGCCCAAAGACCCAGGTTTCTTTTGACAACAAAAGTATAATAATAGTATGCACCGCTATACATTGTTTTTGCTTCTTGTTTTGTTTGGTTGTAACGGCTGGGCCCAGCCGTTGGTTTCGGCCGGTAAAAATGCGGCTGTTACCGTGTCTAAGCAGGCAACTGAGCTTAGCCTATTGGGCGGACGAGCCGGGACAACCTTGTCTTTACGTGCGCAAAAAGCCGCACAAGCTGCAGTAAACAAAGCCAACTTGGCTAAAATGTTGGCGGAAGAAGATAAAAACGTGTATAACCCGGCAGGTGTAGCGCCGTCTTTTAGTAAACGCAATCAAGTTTTATCTGCCCAAAGGCACTGGCTTCTTCAAAAGAATTTAGAACTGTTTTTAAATCATCCTAATCCGGTTCAAGCACAATATGCCCGCAGTGTGGACTATGCCGGGCTGATACCGCAATCGGCCCAACTCATTTTTTTGGGGGAGATACACGGGCGTGAAGCCATCCACCGGGAAATTTACCAGTTAATTAAAGATTACCGTTCCGCCTATCCTAACCGTAATATTTATGTTTTGGCCGAAAGCGTGGCCGATGACGGAACCATTTACCACGCCGCTAATTGGGGGCCAAACGGCCCGTACAGCAAGCAGGGGTTGTCCCGCGCACAGATGTTGGAATCTTTGGTAAAAGAGCAGGGGGTTTTTTTAGTTGGGCTTGAGCGCCCGGCTTTGGTGCGGTTGTATAATACTTCCTTGTCCAATGTGCGCCAGCGGGTGGTGCGTAAATACATTTCCGCCAGCGGGCAGGAGATACGCAACCGAAGCTTTGTAGAAAAAATTGCCCAGTTGCGCCGTTTAGACCCGCAGGGCGTGTTTTTTGTATATGGCGGTAAAGCGCATTGGAGTTATGCCATTGCCGGCAGCGTGCCGCTTTCTTTAAACGTGGGCAAAACTTTTGTTATTGATTTTATTCCAAACGGTTGGCGTATTCCCGGCAGTGCGGAAAGTATATGGAATATGTGGCTTGAACATCAGCCTGCCCCGCCCGAAGGCGTTTACGGTATATATCGTGCCAACAGTAAAGAAGCGGCCCTTATTATGGGCAGTGATTTAAAAATAGAAACCCCCTACGATTTTCTTCTGTCTTGGCGTTAACAGCCCCTCTGCTTTGTAAACGGACATAATGCTATAATAAATATACACCCCCCAGGGGTGGGGTATATGGAGGCTTTATGTCCGTTTCTGTTTTTAAAATATCCGGTATGAGCTGTGCTGCTTGTGCCGCGCACGTGGAGAAAGCGGCTCTTTCTGTGCCCGGGGTAAATGCGGCGCAAGTGAATTTGCTTCAAAACACTTTGCGGGTGGAATGGAAGGGAAAAGCCTCTTCCCTTTCGGCCGTGGCGGAGGCGGTTAAAAACGCTGGCTATGGGGCGGAGGTTGTTGAGCAAACTCCTCTTGCGTGCTGCCGTGTAAAGCCGGCTGATAAAACCCCGGCGGAAGAAACACAACTTCTTACTCGGTTTACGGCTTCTGTTTTGTTTTTGTTGCCGCTTTTGTATGTAGCTATGGGGGGGATGTTGTCCCTCCCTTTGCCTGAGGTTTTTAGTAAAAACCCGGGGCTTTTTGCGTTTACTCAATTTTTATTGTTGCTTCCTATTTTGTTTATTAATCGTGTCATTTTTTCCAACGGGTTTAAAATGTTGTTTTTGCGTGCTCCGAATATGAATAGCTTGATTGCGGTGGGGGCGGGGGCGTCTGTCGTGTCTGGAATATGGGCTTTGTACCGGGTGCTGTTTTTTATGCAGCAGGCAGATGCAGCGGCGCTGGCTTTTGAAGCCCTGCACGGGCTTTATTTTGAGTCTGCCGGTATGATTTTAACGCTTATTACTTTGGGTAAATACTTAGAAACTCGTGCTAAAGGCAAAACCACTCAAGCCGTCCAATCTTTAATGGCCTTGGCCCCGCAGGAAGCTGTGCGGTTGGAAAACGGCGTGGAACGCGTGGTGCCTGCCGAGCAAGTGCAGGCTGGGGACATTTTAATCATTCGCGCCGGGGGACGCATAGCCGCAGACGGGGTGGTGGTAAAAGGTTGCGGAGCGGTGGATGAAGCCGCTTTAACGGGGGAGAGTGTGCCTGTAACAAAAGTTGTCGGTTCCCGCGTATCGGCCGCCACAGTTAATACGGACGGATATTTTGAAATGCGTGCCGAAAAAACCGGCCGGGATACGGTCTTTTCCCAAATTATTAAATTGGTGGAACAAGCCAATGCATCCAAAGCGCCGGTTGCCCGGCTGGCGGACAAAGTGAGCGCGGTTTTTGTGCCGGTCGTGATGGGGATAGCGTTGTGCACGGCTATTGGCTGGTGGTTGGCGGGGGCCGGGATGGATGAAGCGGTTTTGAGAGCCATTTCTGTATTGGTTATTTCCTGCCCGTGTGCACTGGGGTTGGCTACCCCTACGGCCATTATGGTGGGCACCGGGGTTGGGGCCAGGCAGGGGGTGTTTATAAAATCGGCCGCGGCGTTGGAAGCCAGCGGGCGGGTAAACAGCGTGGTGTTGGATAAAACGGGAACCGTTACTGCCGGCCAGGCGGAAATTACAGCTTGGCAAACGGCGGAAAATGAAACACAAGAAAGTTTATTGTCCTTGGCGTATGCGTTGGAAAAACCTTCTCAACATCCTTTTGCGCGTGCAGTGGAGCGTTTGGCCCGCCAGAAAGGGATTACGCCAACGGTGGACGCGCAGGCGTTTACTTTGCTGCCCGGGCTGGGCGTGTGTGCACAAATAAACGGCGTGCGCGCTGCCGCGGGAAATGAAAAGTTAGCCCGGCAAGAAGGGGTGGTGCCTGCTACTTTTAGCCAACAGGCTTTAGCGTGGGCTTGCGAAGGAAAAACCCCTTTATTTATTATGCGCGGGGGCAAATTGGCCGGTATTTTAGCGGTAGAGGATTTAATCAAACCGCAGGCGCGTGAAGCGGTACATACGTTGCAGAATATGGGGCTGGAGGTTTGTTTATTAACTGGAGACAATGAGGCTACCGCTCAGGCGGTAGCCCGTCAGGTAGGGATTAAGCAAGTGGTTGCCGGGGTGTTGCCGCAGGAAAAAGAAGGCTTTATCCGCCGTCTTCAGCAGCAAGGGCAGCGCGTAGCAATGGTGGGTGATGGTATTAACGACGCCCCCGCCTTGGCCGCGGCGGATGTAGGTATAGCCGTTGGGGCGGGAACGGACGTGGCGCTGGAAACGGCGGACATTGTTTTAGTGCGGCCGGATTTACTTGGCGTAGCGGCGGCTTTACAATTAAGCCGGGCGGTTTTGTATAACATTAAGCAAAATTTATTTTGGGCATTTTTTTATAATGTGGCCGGGATTCCGCTGGCGGCGGGGTTGTTGTACCCGGTACTGGGGTGGAAGTTAAACCCTATGTTTGCGGCGGCTGCAATGAGTTTTAGTTCCGTATTTGTAGTATCTAATGCGCTGCGGCTGCGCTTTTTTAAGCCCCATTTTGTTACACTTAATGCAAGTAAGGAGAATAAACCCATGATACAAATATTAACGGTAGAGGGTATGATGTGTTCCCATTGTGCGGGGCGCGTACAAAGTGCTTTACAGCAAGTGCCTGGGGTACAGAAGGCGGAGGTGGATTTGCCTTCTAAAACGGTGCGGGTGGAAGGAGAACACCTATCTGCCGAGGCTTTGCGCTTAGCGGTGGAAAAAGCCGGTTATCAGGTAACAGCACTGAAAGAGGGGGAATAAATGCAGGCTGACCCTAAAAAGATTATTCGTCTATTAAAAACGGCCCGCGGCCAGGTGGACGGCGTACTTAAAATGGTGGAAGAAGACCGCTACTGTGTGGACATTGTTAACCAAATTCTGGCGGCTGAAGCTGTTTTGCGCCGCGCCCATTGTGAAGTGTTGCGCGCGCATTTATCCCACTGTGTGGCCGGAGCCTTTGGGGCCGGCTCTAAAGACGCCCGTCAGAAAGCGGCCGAAATGATTGATATAATTGATAAAATATCCAAATAAGGGGTATTTCCCCCAGAGGGCCCAATGAATTACGGATTTATCAAAACGGCGGCTGCCACTTCCGCATTAAAAGTGGCCGATTGCGCCTACAACGTGCAAGAGATAGAAAAATTAATCCACCAAGCGCATAAAGAAGGCGTGCGTTTGGTAGTATTCCCGGAACTGTGCATAACGGGATATACGTGTGGAGACTTGTTTGGTCAGCCGCTGTTGCTGCAAAGCGCCGAGGAAGCTTTAGCCAACTTGTTAAAGCGCACCCAAGCCTTGGATATTTTGTTTGTGGTAGGGCTGCCGGTTGCGGTTAACAATGTGCTTTTAAATGCAGCGGCCGTATGCTGCCGGGGTCGTATTTGGGGTGTAGTGCCTAAAACCTGCCTGCCTAATTATCAGGAATTTTATGAAAAACGCTGGTTTGTTTCCGCCTCGGATTGGGGTGCAGACAGTGTAGAGTTATGCGGCCAGCACGTACCCGCGGGAACGGATTTGTTGTTTAAAGCGGCAGGATGTGTGTTTGGGGTGGAAATTTGCGAAGATTTATGGTCTGCCATTCCGCCCAGCAGTCAAGCCGCTTTGCAAGGGGCGGAGATTATTTTAAATCTTTCCGCCAGTAATGAACTGGCCGGCAAGAACCGGTATGTGCGTTCTTTAGTGGCGCAGCAATCGGCGCGGTGTTTGTGCGGGTATGTGTATGCTTCGTGCGGGTTTGGCGAGTCCACCACGGACGTTGTGTTTGGCTCAAACGGACTTATTTATGAAAACGGCGCCCTTTTAGCGTCTTCCAAACGTTTTGAAGTGACCCCTCAACTTACTATTAGCGAAATTGATGTGGAGCGCCTGCGCCGGGAGCGCCGTCAAAATACCACTTTTTCGGGAGACTCTGCCCTAGCCTCTCAAACCCCTTTCCGGCTGGTTGAATGCCCGCTGGACGCGGCCAAAAAGGTGAATTTAACCCGCCCGGTGGATTCGGCTCCGTTTATCCCGCAAGGAGCGGCCTTGGATGAAAATTGCGAAGAAATTTTCTCTATACAAACACTGGGCCTTGCACGGCGCTTGGCACACACCGGTGCGCGCAGTGCGGTGATAGGTATTTCCGGCGGGTTGGATTCTACATTAGCCTTGCTCGTTTGCGTGCGCGCGTTTGACAAGCTGGGCCTTCCCCGCACACAAATTATCGGGGTGACTATGCCTGGTTTTGGCACCACGGGGCGCACCTATAAAAACGCTGTTGATTTGATGAAAGCACTTAAAATCTCTATACGGGAAGTATCTATTAAAGACGCGTGCTTACAGCATTTTAAAGACATTTCTCACAACCCTTCTGTGCACGATGTAACTTACGAAAACGCCCAAGCGCGCGAGCGTACCCAAATTTTAATGGACATTGCCAACCAAACAGGCGGTATGGTAATTGGTACGGGGGATTTATCTGAACTTAGTTTGGGGTGGGCTACTTATAATGGTGACCATATGTCTATGTACGGGGTTAATGCGTCCGTACCTAAAACCTTGGTCAAGCATTTGGTTTTGTGGGAAGCCCAACAGCAGGCCAAAGCGTCCGTGCGTAAAACTTTGCAGGATATTGTAGATACACCCATCAGCCCGGAACTGCTGCCTGCGGATAAACAAGGTAAAATAGCCCAAAAGACGGAAGATTTGGTGGGGCCTTACGAGCTGCACGATTTCTTTTTGTACTATTTTATACGCCACGGGTTTGGCCCGGCCAAAATATTCTTTTTAGCTTGTTATGCGTTTAAAGGCGTTTATACGGCGGTGGTGATTAAGAAATGGCTGGTTGTATTTTTTAAACGTTTTTTTGCCCAGCAGTATAAACGTTCCTGCCTGCCGGACGGGCCGAAAGTGGGTGCGGTGTCTTTGTCTCCGCGCGGGGATTGGCGTATGCCAAGCGACGCCAGCGCCCAAGCCTGGCTGGACGAGGCTGAAGGTTTACGGGTTTAATCCGTCCGTAAACCCGGGGTTTAAACATTTCTGGATTGCGCGTAACGCTTGGCGTTACGCGCTTTTAAACGGGAAATCGTGTAGCCCAAAATAAGGGGTAATGGATAAATATGTTTGATGTAGTTATTATTGGGCTGGGGCCGGCCGGCAGCACATTAGCGCGGCTGCTTGGCGGTAAAAAAGTGTTGTGCCTGGACAAAAAAACATTTCAGCCCGGCGGGTTTGAAAAACCTTGCGGCGGGCTGTTGGCACCAGACGCACAAAAAACTTTGGCCCGGTTTGATTTAAATTTGCCCAAATCCGTATTGGTTGACCCGCAACTTTTTGCCGTGCGTACGTTGGATTTATCTACCGGGTTATGCCGTCATTATCAGCGGTTTTATATGAATATGGATAGAACGGCCTTTGACCGGTGGATGGTGTCACTTATCCCTCCGGAGGCGGAGGTAATCCACGGTGCACTGGTGGTACAGTTGGAGCGCCGGCCAGACGGATGTTTTAATATAACTTATCAAGCTAAAGGGCAAACCCATACCGTAAGCGCAAAGCGTATTGTGGGGGCGGACGGGGCGGACTCTTGTGTGCGGCGGGTGTTTTTTCCGTCTCACCATATACGCAGTTACACAGCGGTGCAACAGTGGTTTAAAGAAACCCATAAAAGCCCGTTTTATTCTTGTATTTTTGACCCGGCACAAACGGATTGTTATTCTTGGTCTGTATCTAAAGACGGCTATTTTATTTTTGGCGGAGCTTATCCCTCTTTACATTGCCGCCAGCGTTTTGAAAATCAAAAACAGGCATTGAAAAAATATGGTTTTTGTTTTGCAGAGCCTGTCAAAACACAAGCCTGCCGCGTGCTGCGCCCCGCTTCTTGGCAGGAGTTTTGCTTGGGGAAAGACGGCGTATTTTTGATTGGTGAAGCTGCCGGCTTTATAAGCCCCAGCAGTTTGGAAGGTATTTCCAGCGCTATGATTAGTGCGCTTCGCTTGGCGCGTGCTTTGGGGCAGAACCCCGGCCCGCAGGAACACCGCCGTTACGCGCGCGGTGTTTTGGCGTTGCGTCTTAAACTTTGGGCTAAATTATTTAAATGTCCGTTTATGTATCAGCCGTTTTTACGCAAATGGGTGATGAAAAGCGGCCTGCAAAGTATTTCCATTATCCACTGATAAAGTATGTTTTGGGTAAAGCCGGGCGGCGTGCAAACAGCAGGCTGCTTGGCGTTTTTTATTTGTGATACTTTTTGTAGTTTTGCATAGTATTAGTAGGAAGCTGTTATGGATTTTACTTCTTTATATAAAGAATTATTTAAACCCGTATTTGCTTATGTGTACTGCCGTGTAACAGAGCGCGCGGCGGCCGAGGATGTTTGCGCTTGTGTATGGCGTAAGGCGTATGAAAAATTGAGTTCTTTTGATGAACAAAAAGGCTCGTTTCGGCAATGGATTTTTACCATTGCCCGTAATGAAACCAATATGTATTACCGTACGTATTATGTACGCAAGTTTTTGTCTTTAACCGGTTTTGAAGACGCCCAACCGGACGAAAATGCCCCCGCCGCGGAAGACCCTTTGGCCGAACAAGAGGACGTAAACGCGCTTCTTTTGGCTATGAAGGTTTTGACCGCGCGCGAAAAAGATTTGGTAGCTTTAAAATTTTATTCCGGCCTTACTAACCGTGAAATAGCCCGGCAGACCGGCCTAAGCGAAAGTAATGTAGGCACGCTTATTAGCCGCAGCGTAGCCAAGCTTCGCAAGGAGATGAAGTTATGACGCAAAATAACGACTTTATACAAAAATGTACCCGGCTGGATTTTGATCCCTCCGGCCATTCTCAGGCGCGGGTTTGGAATAAGCTCACCCGTTCTACCCGTTCCGCCAAACCCTTTTGGCGTAAGGCTGCCGCTTGGGGTGTTTGTGTTTTGTTTTTTGCCATAGGTTTTGGCACCAGCGTGTTGTTTTCGGCCCGTAGTTTGCAAACTCCGTATGCCACCACTTATGCAACGGGAGAGGAGATGCCGGCTTCGCAAAGTTTATGGATATGTGTAATGGATAAAAATGTTGAGCATTCCGGCGGGTGCCGCTGTTGGCAGCACCGTGCGGAAGATGCCGCTTTTATGCAAAATGCTTTACAGGGAGGACTAGCGGCTGAAGGCTTGTCCGCTTGCCAAGTACAAAAGGAAAGCGTGCAGAAATGTGAACAAAATACGTACCCGGGTGTAACGTCTTTTTATGATTTTTGTGAGGAGTGTTAAGCAATGATAAAAAAATGTTTATGTTTATTATTTGCCTGGTTGTGTGTTGCAGTCAGTGGGGCTGCATACGCACAAGAAGGGCCTTCCCCCAAAATACAAGTGGTTTATTTTGGGTCTCCGTATTGTTTGCATTGCAGACACATGGAAAAAGATTTTTTGGATGGTTTTTTGGAGCGAAACCAAGACAAAATCCAATTTGTACGTATAGACGTTACCAAACACAACTTGGCTTTTTTGCAGGCTATGCAGGCTTATGGCGTGGAACGCGGCGGCACCCCGGCTATGGCCATAGGAAACGAGTGGCTGATGGGGTACCCGCGTGATATTGGCGAACGGGCCGATTTGGCTGTTTCCAAAGCGTTGATTAACCAAGAAACCACGCACGTAAATTTACCTAAAGAATTATTGGAAGAGTTTAAGTCTCCTGCAAGCACAAAAATAGAACCAGAAGAGAATCCCCGTGCAGCACAGGCACCGGTTGTAGAAAAAACACCCGCCCCTAAACCTGCACCTAAAACTAATTTGGTGAACCAAGTAGAAAAAGAAGCCTCTGTGACCTTGCCCAAAGAAACAGCGGAAACTGCGAAAAATGAATCACTGCCTTCCGCGCAAAAGGAGGCCAAAGCAGCGTCAGATTCTCTTCCTGCTTCTCATCAGGAAGTATTTAACCGGCTTACATTTTGGATGATTGCCGGGGCCGGGTTGGTGGACGGCATTAACCCGTGTGCGTTTGCGGTAATTGTGTTTTTTATTTCCTTCTTGTCCGTTTATAAATATGAAAAGCGCGAAATTATTGCCGTGGGCACGGCCTATTGTGCGGCGGTATTTATAGCCTATGTACTGTTGGGGTTGGGCGCGTTTCAGTTCCTGTATGCTTTGCAGGGGTTTTATTATGTGATGTGGGGGCTTAAAATCATAACGGTGGCGTTGTGTGTGGTATTTTTGCTGCTTAGTGCGTATGATTGCTGGCATTATTACCGCACCAAAGATGCCTCCGGCTTAATTTTACAGCTGCCTGTTAAGTATAAAACGTTTATTCATAAAGTAATGCATACTTTTTTAAAAGACCGCAGCAAAAGTACTTGGCGTTTGGGTGCAGCCGCTTTGGTGGTAGGGTTTGTGGTGTCTTTGGTGGAAGCGGTTTGTACGGGGCAGGTGTACTTGCCTACCATTGTGGTGGTGTTGAAAGAAGCGGGCGATAATTTCTGGCGCGCGGCCGAATTCCTGCTTGTTTACAATGTGATGTTTATTGTGCCGCTGGTGTTGGTGTTTGGTTTGGCGTTGGCCGGGTATGAATCAAGCACATTTGGCGGTTGGCTTAAAAAGCATTTGGGCTTAGCCAAAATTTTGTTGTGCGGCGTGTTTTTAGTATTGCTGGTTTTGCTGTTGCAAAATTGGTAAACAAGCATTAAAAACCCCGGGCTTTATGGAGGCCCGGGGTTTTTTGTTGTAAGGTTAGTCCTTTAGAAAACTCTTTCCGAAAGGAAGCGGGGTAAGGCCAAAAAACTCGGCGGCTGTTTGCCCTAAATCGGCGTATGTATCCCGCCCGCCCAAGGCTTTGGGCGTAACCGAGTGGCCAAACAAGATCACCGGCACGTGTTCGCGCGTGTGGTCGGTTCCTTTATAAGTAGGGTCGCACCCGTGGTCGGCCGTTATAAAGGCAATGTCATTGGGGCCCATAATTGCGGCCAGTTCCGGCAGGCGGCTATCAAAATATTCCAGCCCTTGGGCGTAACCTTCCACATCACGCCGGTGGCCCCAAGCCATATCAAAATCCACAAAGTTGGTAAAAATTAAACTGCCTGGCTGGGCCGTTTTAACGGCTTGCAGCGTGGCGTTGAAAAGTTCTTCCAACCCGCTGGCTTTAATGGCTTGCGTAATGCCTTGTTGGGCAAAAATATCGGCAATTTTACCAACGGAAATGACTTCTCCTCCTGCATTTTTTACCGCGTCCAATAGTGTGGCGCTGGGTGGCGTGACGGAATAATCGTGGCGGTTTTTGGTGCGTTTAAAAGTATGGGCGGACTCGCCTTCAAACGGGCGTGCTATCACGCGGGCGATGTTATAGGGTTTAACGTGTTTAAAGGCAATCTTGCATACTTTATACAGGCGGTCTAAGCCGAAATGTTTTTCGTGTGCGGCAATTTGAAACACACTGTCGGCCGAGGTGTAACAGATGGGTTTGCCGGTTTTAATGTGTTCTTCGCCCAGTTCTTCAATAATGGCGGTGCCGGAGGCTGCTTTATTGCCTAAAATACCGGGCAGGCCGGCTTCTTGGCAAATTTTTTCTATTAATTCCGGCGGGAAGGACGGATATTGCGGCGGGAAGTATCCCCATTCAAACTGTACCGGGCAGCCGGCCATTTCCCAGTGGCCGGAGGAGGTATCTTTGCCTAGGCTGATTTCTTTCATAAAACCGTATTTGGAGGGCATATTAATTTGTGCGGGGGTTTGCGCTCCGGTTTCAGGCAAGCGGCCGGTGGAGGCCTGGGCGGCTTTTAATAAACCCAAAGCTGTTAGGTTGGGGATATTTAGCTTGCCGCGGGTTTGTACAATGTGTCCCAGGGTGTCGGCTCCGGCGTCACCAAATTTGGCGGCGTCTTCCGCTCCGCCTACGCCAAAGGAGTCCATCATTAAAATAATTGCTTTTCCGGTTTTGTTCATAGGGGTCACCTCGCAAAAACTTTCTTTTATTATACTCTTTATTGGGTGGTTTTGGAGTAGGGAACTAATGCTTTTTGAATTTTGAAAACACGCCCATAAAATGATACTATGGCCTCAAAGGGGGATTTATTATGAATAAAGCTTATGAAAATATGAGGGGTTTTTGGTTAGACGTAAAAAACTTGGAAAACAGAAAAGGCATTATGGAACTGGGGCCGGATAAAATTTCTATTGCCGGGGTGGAAATGCCCGTGGCGGACGGCGCCCATATTAAATATTTACTCATTGCCACCAACTCTTTGGGGGACAGCAGCCTTTATTTCGAAAATAACAGCAAAAGCGGCTTGGGCGGTATGATTGGCGGACACGGAAACGAAAAACTGCAAGAAATTGCCGCCCGTATGTTGGCACACGCCAGCAAACTGACCGATAAAATGGAAAAATCCACCCAGCTTCCGCCTGCCCAGCCGGGCAATGTAACCTTATTTGCGGTGGCAAAAGACCAAATCTTTTATAAAGAATTGCCCGAAGCCCAAGCGCGTGACAATCAAAACCCGTTTTATGCTATGTTTGCGTACTCCCAACAGTTGGTGGGGGCTTTTCGCGCGCAAACGCAGGAAAATCCCGGCCATTGTTAGGGGGAGAAAATGAAACTGGACAACCTTAAACAGAAGTATCCGTTCTTGCTGCCTTTTGTGGCGGTAACGGGCGTGTTGGCTGTTATGGCCTTGGCAAGCTTGCTGTTTGTGGGGCGGCTGCAGAATACGTTAGAAAAAGAAGTGCGTTCCAACCTGGAAGAAGTGGCCCGCCAAGGCGTAAAAATTTTACAAACGCAGATTGAAGGAGACGAAGATTCCCTTAAATCTATGGCTACCGCCATTGCCCAATATTCTTCCTTTGATAAAGAAGAAATGATGAACCTGCTTAAAGCAGAAACCAAAAACAATGGGTTTAAGCGGATGGCCTTTATCCGGCCGGACGGATACGCAGTTTTTAATGATGGTTTTGTGATGGACGCTTCCGGCCAACCGGCTTTTGTACAGGCTATGCAGGGCAAGCCGGCACTGTCCCAGCGGCGTAAGGACGCTACCGACGGGCAGGAAATTATTGTTCAAGCCGTACCCATTATTAAAGAAGGGCAAGTGGTGGGCGTATTAGCCTCCACGCGTTCCATTGCGGCTTATACGGACATTTTGTCTGTATATAGTTTCGGCGGAGACGGATACAACGTAATTGTGCGCCCCAACGGGGACAAAATTATTAATGCCAAACACGCCACCGCTATCGATAACTTTGCCAACATCTTTCAAGACCGCGAAAACCTAACCTGGCACAATGCCCAAGATATGGCCCAAATACAGCAAGATATGCAAGCCGGCCGTACCGGCAGTTTGCTGTTTAGCACGCTTAAAGGGGGCAAAATGTATGTAAGTTATGTGCCGGTGGGGATAAATGACTGGTATATGCTGTCCTTGGTTCCGGAGCGTGTGCTATTGGTTAAAACGGCGCGTTTAGTGTGGCTTACGCTGTTGTTTATGGTAGTGGGGCTGGGGGTTATTTCTTTGCTGTTGTATTACATTTTGGCTGTTCAAAAATCCAATCGCTCTGCCTTAGACCGTGCCGTGTATGAAGACCCGGTAACCGGCCTGCCCAATTGGAATAAGATGCAGCAGAAAATAAAGGAACTGCTGGAGTCAAACCCGTCCCAACCGTATGCTTTTGTTACGATGGATGTGGATCGTTTTAAAGTAATAGCCAATATTTACGGCCCCGGCAGCGGAGATGAACTTTTATGCCGTATTTCGCAAATTTTAGCCAGCCATATTCAGGAAGGGGAGGAATTTTCCCGCATAGAGGGGGATCAATTCCAGCTGCTTCTTAAATATACAGATGCCGGTTCTTTGCGTAACCGTTTGGAACTGATAAATGAGGAAATTGTGTCTTCTCCCGCCAAGAAAACGCCTTCTTTGCGTTTGTTGTTGTCTTTTGGGGTGTATGTGGTGGAAGACAGAAAAATGCCGGTGGATGATATGCTCAACCGCTCTTTTTTGGCCCGTCGTACCGTAAAATACAGCGTGGCTGCCGTAGCGTTTTTTAATGAGAACCTGCTTACGCAGGCTAATTTGGAAAAACGCCTGGAAGACGATATGGAAGGCGCTTTGGCGCGAGGAGAGTTTGAACTGCTTCTTTTACCGGTAAAAGAGGTTGCTACCGGCCGCACCGTGCGCGCGGCCGCGCGCTTGCGTTGGAAACACCCCCAACTGGGCGAAATATACGGCCATATTTTCCGGCCTACGTTTGAAAGAAACGGCTTTGCCCGGCGGGTGGATATGTTTGTGTTGGAGGAAGTGTTTAAATGTATAAAAACACTGCGTGCGCAGGGCCGGCAGGAAGGGCCGTTTGCGGTAACCATATCGCCTTTACACATTTATAACCCGTATTTTCCGGCGGCGCTTAAAAAACTGGCGGACAGTTATCAAATAAAACCGCAAGAGGTGGAGTTGGACGTAACTCAAAACTCGGCCGAGCACGATGTGTCTGCCCTGATAGAAATGGCTTCCCGTTTGCATAAGGAAGGGTTTAAGATAGGGGTGTACCGGTTTGGGGAAGGATTGTCTGCTATGAAATTCCTGTCCAAGGTAAAGGCGGATTTTATAAAGATACGTCTGGCTGCCATTACGGCGCAGGACGATCCTCAGCGCAGCCAGCAGGTGTTTAATTCTTTTAAATACCTGGCCGGCAGTTTGGGGGCAGAATTGGAAATGGACGGGGTGGAAACCTCCGCCCAGGCCGATTTTTTAAAACAAAACGGTATCCGTTTTGCTTCCGGCTCGTTGTGGGGTGGCCCGCTTACAGTGCAGGAGTTTATAAAAACTTTGTAACCGTTTACCCCGCTTAAAGCGGGGTTTTTTATACCGGGACGGGGTTGTATCCGGGCGCGGTGTATAAATATGGTAAAATCTACAAATACATAAGCATTTTGGAGGGCCCAATATGAAACATACTATTTGGATTGTGGACGTAACCAACCGGGACGGGGTGCAAACCTCCCGCTTGGGCCTGTCTAAGTTACAAAAAACGATGTTGAATTATTATTTAAATGAGTTAGGGGTGGCTTTTTCGGAATTTGGTTTCCCTACCACCAGCCACGAAACCAACTATTTAAATGCTAATTTGGAACTGGTTAAACAAGGTGTTATTACCAAAACCCGTTTAAGCGGCTGGCTGCGTGCGGTGGAAGAAGATGTGGAGCTAGCTTATAAAAATGTGCCGGGTTTACAGTATTGTAATCTGTCTATGTCCACCTCTAACCAGATGCTGGCCGGAAAGTTTGGCGGGCGTTTTGACAGAAAAGCTATTTTAAACAAAGCTGTTTGTGCGGTAAAAGCGGCCAAAGCCAAAGGTGCGTTAAGCGTGGGGGTCAATGCGGAGGACGCCTCCCGCACGGATTTAGATTTTTTAATTGAATTTGCCTGTGCTGCCAAAGAGGCGGGTGCTTCGCGTTTTCGCTATTGCGATACGCTGGGCTATGATACGCCGGACGTTATTTACACCCGCATACGCAAAATTGCCGAAGCCTCCGGTATTGGTATTGAGCTTCACTGCCATAATGATTTGGGTATGGCGGCGGCCAACTCTGTTATGGGGGCTAAAGGAGCGGTGGACGGCGGGGTGGAAGCCTTCATTAACACCACCGTCAACGGCCTGGGGGAACGCGCCGGCAATGCGGATTTAGTTTCCTGCCTGTTAGCCATTGTACACGGCAGCGGAATGGAAGATTATAAATTAAACCCCAATATCCGCTTAAATAAAGCGTGGCAGTTAGCCAAATATGCTTCTTATGCGTTTGGGGTGCCCATACCCATCAACCAGCCGGCGGTGGGGGCCAATGCTTTTGCGCACGAATCCGGCATTCACGCAGACGGTGCTTTAAAAGACCGCCGTAATTATGAATTGTATGATTTTGAAGAGCTGGGCCGCGGAGAGCCGGAAGTAATTGAAACCGGCCGCGTCATTACCACCGGGGAATACGGCGGGATTAAAGGCTTTCGTAATGTGTATGAAAAGCTGGAGCTTGAATTTAAGAATGACGCCCACGCCCGTGAAATTTTGGAATTGGTTCGTTATGCTAACGTGCATAACCAACTGCCTTTGGTGGAAAGCGAACTGCGCTTTATTTATCATCATCCGGACATAGCCGCCAAAGTGATGACCATTACCCCGCATTATTTGGGAGAAGAAAAAAATGCCTAAACAAACTTTAGCTGAAAAAATTATTTCCGCCCACGCCCCTGCTGCGGTGCGCGCGGGAGACTTTGTAGTGGCGGATGTGGACGTTTCCGCCGTGCAGGACGGCACCGGCCCGCTTACGGTGGCAGAATTGGAAAAAGCCGGTTTTACTACGGTAAAAAATCCTTCCCGCACCATTTTGTTTATAGACCACGCGGCCCCCAGCCCCCGCAAAGAACTTTCCAACACGCATATTGTGTTAAGAGATTTTGCCAAAAAGACGGGTGCCGTTTTGTCAGAAATTGGCGAAGGGGTTTGCCATCAACTGTTGGTGGAAAAATACGTAAACCCGGGTGAAATTTTAATCGGGGCGGATTCCCACACCTGCACTTCCGGTGCGTTAGGGGCTTTTGCCACCGGTATGGGTTCTACGGACGTTGCCGTTGGAATGGCCATTGGCAAGACCTGGCTTAAAGTACCGGCCACTTTTAAAGTGGAGGTAACGGGTAAATTCCAGCCCGGCGTAGGCGCTAAGGATTTAATTTTGCATTTAATTGGCCTTATTGGGGCGGATGGCGCCACCTATAAAGCCTTGGAATTTTGCGGAGACACCATTGAAAATATGGAAATGGCCGACCGGTTTACCCTTTCTAATATGGCGGTGGAAGCCGGCGCCAAGGCAGGGCTTATTGCCACGGACGAAAAAACCAAACAGTATTTAGAAGCCCACGGCCGGGGAGACAAATTTAAAGAAATTAAAGCCGACGAAGGTGCCGTTTATGAACGCGTGATTAAAATTGACGCGTCCCAGCTGGAGCCTACTGTTTCCTGCCCGCACACGGTGGACAATGTAAAAAAGGCCAAAGAATTGGGGGACGTAAAAGTTAATCAAATTTACATCGGCACCTGCACCAACGGGCGTATAGAAGATTTGCGCACAGCCGCCGGTATTTTGAAAAACAAAAAAGTGGCACCCGGCGTACGTTTGTTTATTACACCCGCTTCGCGCGATGTTATGCTGCAAGCCTTACAGGAAGGGCTGATTGAAACTTTTGTACAAAGCGGCGCCAGTGTGCAAACCCCGGGTTGCGGCCCGTGTGTGGGCGTACACGGCGGTATTTTGGGGGATGGGGAAGTATGCCTTTCTACCCAAAACCGCAACTTTCAGGGCCGTATGGGCAACACCAAGGGCTTTATTTATTTATGCAGCCCGGCCGTAGCCGCGGCCAGCGCCTTAACCGGCCACATCACTGACCCGAGGGAGATTTAATTTATGCTATTAAAAGGAAATGCTTGGAAATTTGGCAATGATATTAGTACCGACCACATCGCTCCCGGCCGTTTGTTTCACCTGCGCAGCAACTTGCCGGAAATGGCTAAACACGTGCTGGAAGATGCTGACCCGGCCTTTGCTTCTTCTATGAAAAAAGGAGATTTTGTGGTAGCCGGCAAAAACTTTGGTTTAGGTTCTTCGCGCGAGCACGCCCCCACCATTATCAAGCTGGCGGGTGTAAACGCAGTATTGGCCAAAAGTTTTGCGCGCATCTTTTTCCGTAACGCTATTAATATTGGGCTTTTATTGGTGGAGTGCGATACCGATAAAATTAACGCCGGGGACGAGCTGGAAGTGGACGTAAAAGCCGGCGTGGTACACAACTTAACCCAGAAAATAGACATTCCCGTTACGCCGCTGCCGGACGTGATGATTAAAATTTTAAATGAAGGCGGCCTAATGGCTCACATTAAAAAACACGGCGGGTTTGATTTAGTATGACCAAAAAACACTTGGTAACCTTAATCCCGGGGGACGGCATCGGCCCCGAAATTACCCGCGCGGTAACGGACATTTTACAAGCGGCGCAGGCTCCTATTGAATGGGAAGAACAATCCGCCGGCGCAGACGTATTAGAAAAAGAAGGCACGGTGTTGCCTCAGCGTGTGTTGGATAGTATCGCTCAAAATGCCGTAGCCTTAAAAGGGCCCATTACTACGCCTATTGGCAAGGGGTTTCGCAGTGTCAATGTGGCGCTTCGCAAAGAGCTGGATTTATACGCCTGTGTGCGCCCGGCTAAAACTTTGCCCGGTGTAAAAAGCCGGTATGAGAAGGTGGATTTGGTTATTGTGCGTGAAAATACGGAAGACCTTTATGCCGGTATAGAACGTAAAATTGATGAGGATACCGCCGAGTCCATTAAGCGCATTACGCGCGGCGCGTCCGAACGCATAGCCCGCTACGCTTTTGAATATGCGGTAAAAAACAACCGCCGCAAGGTTACGGCTGTTAGCAAAGCCAATATTTGTAAATTTTCGGACGGACTCTTTTTGGAAGCTACTCGTGCAGTGGCGCAGGCGTACCCGCAAGTAACTTACGAAGAAGTTCTGGTGGACAATTTGTGTATGCAGCTGGTTATCAACCCGGAGAACTACGACGTCTTTGTATTGCCTAATTTGTACGGGGACATTGTGTCCGACTTGGCTGCCGGGCTTACCGGTGGTTTGGGCGTGGCCCCGGGGGCCAATATCGGCGTCAAAGCGGCTGTGTTTGAGGCAGTGCACGGCAGCAGCCCGGCATTAGCGGGCCAGCACAAAGCCAACCCCACGGCTTTATTGTTAAGCGCGTGTTTGATGCTTCGCCACTTGGGAGAAACAGCCTGTGCACAACGTGTAGAAAATGCCTTAACGGCCGTATTAACCGAAGGTAAAGTTCTTACCTTTGATTTGGGCGGAAACGCCAGCACAGAGGCGTTTGCCCAAGCGGTTATAGCGCATTTATAAAAGTAATTTTTCCGGTTTTTAAAAAGGCCGCTTTTTTGCTAAAACAAAATCGTTTAGGTAGAAAGAGCTGCTTTTGGAAAAATGGAATTTTGTTAATGAAAAGAACACCCCCGGGTTTATTAGCCCGGGGGTGCTTTTTAGTAAGGGGTTATTCTAGTTTTACCGGGTGTATTTGTTCCGGTTCTTTATCAAGTGGCAGAACTTGCGCTTTTACCGTAGAAAAATCAATTTTTGTTAAATCCACTAAGCGGATTTGACTGTTATTCATTGTGCGGTAATACAAAGCGGGGTGCGTAAGGTTGGTTACGCTTGTCCACTGGGTGGCGCTGGGCAGGTTGGGTATTTCTTCCCCGGCGGCAAATTCCAGCCCTATGGGAATATCAAAATTATTTAAAATGTGAAACGCTTGCAGAACCCCTTCGTGTGCGGTGGCGGGTACGGGTGCGGTGTGCAGGTAGAAAAAAGCCCGTACAAAGCGGGACGGAGGGGTAATGTCTCCCGGTAATCCCCACATTCCGGTCCCGGCGCCAAAGGCGGTTAGTTCCAAACTCCCCATTTTATTGGGTTTTACAGCCCCCGGGTGCAGGTTTACATAATTATTTAAATGCGTTACCTGCCACGGAAAGGAGGGCGAGTTGGTAAGCACGCCTACCGTGTTTTCGTAAATATGGCGTTGGCCGTTGTTTTCAATTTCCAGCACAATGCTGCGGCCGGTGGCATCTGTAATGCGCCAGTGGCCGGTGGAGGCGTCCTTCTGGCCGGGTTGCGGCGGATAAATGCTAATGATTTCTATTTTTTTAAGCCCTGCTATTACTTCTTCCACCGTGGCAAAGTTTGTTAACATCCAGCGCACCAGTTCCACGTCCGCCACGGATTTTTTGGCTTTTTTGGCATTAAACGGAGCTAAACTGCCATAGCCGGAAAAATAAAAAATGCCGGCCCCCAGGCCCTTTTCGTTTACCCCTTCCCCAATAAAAGCGTCTTTTACGGTGCTGATGCCCACGGCACCATATTTGTTTTTCCAGGAAAGGCCGTTTTGCCCTTGCGGGGTAAAAGATGTATTTTGCTCTCCGCGCGGCATAATCACCAGTTTGCTTTCCAGCGAAAAACCACCCCACTCAATGGAGCGCGCCTGCAGGTGGGCTCCGTCTTTAGTGGCAAAGGCAATGCCGGTACACGCCCACGCCGGGACGGCCTGCCAAGCTGTTAAAAGTAATGTTAGTACACTTGCTAGTAGTTTTTTCATAAAACTCCTCCTTTTGTTTATTATAAGAAACCCCGGGCGTTTTTGTGCGAAAGTTTTTTGGATTAGAAAATTAATATATTGATAATTGTGAATATGTTTGCTAAAATACATTTGTTCACTTTATGATACGGGTGTAATGTAAATGGAAATGCAAAGCAAAATTTTTAAAGCCTTGGCCGATGAGAACCGTTTGTGTATTTTGCGTATTTTACAAACGGGAGAGATATGTGCCTGTAAGCTGCTGGATAATATGCAGGTGGGGCAGCCTACATTGTCTCATCATATGAAGATTTTGTGCGAAAGTGGTTTGGTGCTTGCCCGCAAAGAAGGCAAATGGGTTCATTATTCGCTAAACCGGGAAGAGTTTTCCCGCTTGGCTGGGCAGTTGGGTGAGTATGGAAAGAAAAAATAAAAAATTTTTCATTAATATATCTATATATTTAAATATGTAAATAGGAAGAAATATGCTGGAAGTTTTTACTTGGCTGGCGGATTGGAGTACTGCGCAAATGGGGTTGGACGTAAATACCCATTTTGGGCAAGCTGTGCATTTTTTTATAGAAGACATAACCAAAATATTTGTACTTTTGTATGTGCTTGTGTTTGTTATTTCATTGTTTCGGGCGCAGCTGTCGGCTGAGCGGGTGCGGGATTATCTGTCCGGCAAAAAACGCTGGTATGGCTATTTGATGGCGGTGATATTGGGGACAGTTACCCCGTTTTGTTCTTGTTCGTCCATCCCGTTATTTATGGGTTTTTTGGCGGCGGGGATTCCGTTTGGAATAACAATGGCTTTTTTGGTCAGCTCTCCATTAATTAGTGAAATAGCCGCCATTATGCTGGTGGGTATGAAAGGCGCCGGGCCGTTAGTGGCGTTAGTATATGTGTTAAGCGGTATGGTAATTGGGGTGTTGGGCGGTTGGCTGGCAGACCGGTTTCATTTAGAAAATTGGCTTTCGTTTAAGCCTGTTCCGGCTCCGCCGGCGTGCAGCTGCCGGCAAAGCATTAAACAAAAAGCGAAAGAGCTTGTTTGGTATGCCCATCATTTTACGTGGGATTTAATAAAAAGCATTTGGTTGTATGTGGTGCTTGGGTTAGTGGCGGGGGCCGCTATACACGGGTATGTTCCGGTGGAATGGCTGGCCAAGTATTTAGGTGCGCAAAACCCGTGGGCGGTGCCTTTGGCTTCGGTAATAGGAGCTCCGTTATACGCAAACCACGTAGGGGTGGTGCCGGTTATACAAGCACTTCTTTTAAAAGGGGTGCCGGTTGGAACGGCTTTGGTGATTTTGATGAGTATTACGGCCATTTCTTTACCTGAAATAATGATGTTAAAAAAAGTATTAAGTTGGAAGATCATCGGTGTATTTTTGGCTTATTTAATTGTAGCGTTTATGGCGGTGGGTTTTTTAATCAATGCCATTTTATAGGAGGAAAAATGAAAATAGAAATCTTAGGCACGGGTTGCCCTAAATGCAAAATGCTTATGCAGCTTACGCAGCAAGCGGTAAAAGAGTTGGCTTTGTGCGCCACTGTGCAAAAGGTAGAAGATTTAAATGCCATTATGGCGTATGGCGTGCTTTGTACGCCGGCTTTAGTAGTGGACGGGCAGGTAAAGCTGGCGGGGCATTTGGTAAGTGTAGAGAAAATAAAAGAAATTCTTTTGCAAAGCAAAAAATAACGCTACCACATTTAATGGGTAGCGTTATGGTTAAAGGGCGGATAATTAGAATTGATGTTCTTTGGGATACTGCCGGCCGGGGGTGGGATAAAAGGGCATTTTGTCCACACGGTAAATCATTTCGGTAGGCAGGGCAAAACTCAGTTGGTAAAGTTTTTCTTTGGTGTTTTTGTCCACTTCCACGATAGCTTGTTCCATACCGTATAGAATAAGCAGGTTGCCGTTTGGCAGGACGTCTATGTCTGAGGTATAGTCATTGTCTGTTAGAGAAGGGTCAAAATATTCATACACCTTTTTGGCTGTCCATTGGCCGTGTTGCCCGGAAATTTTGTATTCTACGTAACGGCTTTTATTGTTGGTGTATCCGCGGTTATCAAAAAGGCCGATGGTGCCGTCTGGCCATAAAAATAAGGCGTGGTGGTGTTTGGGGCCGTCGGTCAGGCCGTCCCCTTTAACGCGGTAATCTTGCAGGGAGGGGAGTGTGTCCAAAAAGCCCCGGTGTTTGGCGGTGGGGTCGTCCGGCGGGAGGAAATCCAATTTGTCCGTTACCATCCACCAAATAAGCTCCCACGGCGTGTATTTGACGGCTATGACCCCTAAATTACGAAACGAACAATACAAAATATCGCTTTTTTCATCATATACAATAGAATTGATGTGCGCCCAATCTATGGCTTGTTTCTTGCCTTCTTTGGTTAGGTAGATGTTTTGTTCGTCAAATACCACGCGGTTTAAAAGGGCTTGTTCCTCCGGGGAGTTTTGCCGGCGGACGATTTTGCGTATGAGCTCTCCGGCCAACAAGTCCCGCACGATATTGCCTTTTTGGTCTATTTCTATTACGCGGTCTTCAAATCCCCACTTGGAATTGGCTAAAGAGATAAAATGATCGCCTTTTTTGACGCGGTCGTGGTGGCCTATTTTGTTTTTGTTACTTAAATCAAGCAGTCTTTTGCCAAGTAGTGTTTCGGAGCCAATATTAGTAATTAAAATCATTTCGTTGTTTTGGGGTACGATGCGTTGTAATTCGTTTAGGCGGGGTTTATCGTCTATGTTTACATAACGCAGGTTGCCTTTGCGGCTGTAACCCAAAATGGCCCAGCTGATGGTGGGGTGTTCTTCCCCAATGCTGGCGCTAATGAAGTAAATATCATCCGTTTGGGCTTGAGAAGGGTCTTTTTCCGTAATGACTACTTGTTGCGCGGGAACGTAACCTTTATTAACGGTAACTTCCGGTATGTTTACCGTAAAATGCTTTTTTTGGTTTTGGTAAACCACCGTTACTTGGTTTTGGGTTTTGGGATACAAGCCGTGCACTGGGAAAGCCCTGCCATATCCGGCGGGGAAGGTGTGTGTAATGTCTGCGTCGCCCCGCTGGCCGGCTACTGTAACCGTAAGAGGGGCTTTATTAGTAAAAGGGATTTTATAAACACCGGAAAGAGGAGTCCTGCCGCTAGGGTTTAGGATAAACCGCGGGCGGAGTTTATAAAAGGAAACACCCGCTATAATTACCAACAATAGAATAGCTAACAAGAAGAGAAAGGTTCTTTTTTTCATTTTTTTATTATAACAAAAACCCCACCGAAGAGCGGGGTTTTTAAATAAAATTTATTCTGTATAACAAGTTCCTGGATGAGTTAGACATTGTCCGGCCTCTTTGGTGAAACCAAAGTCTTTACATCTGTCTTCGCTGTCATGACAATGTCGTTTGCCGTTTTTAAAAAACAAATAAACATAATAATAAGGTCGCCATTGAGGAGTTGCGTGTGCGTCGGCTCCATCACCTGGGTATAAAGTATAATTAAAATTTTTAGTCCGAAAGGTTCTGCCAGTCGCTCCATCAAAAGACAAATCTAAGTCCTCAAAAGTAAGAACGCGCGGAGAGCCTCCCTCTAGCCTTTTGACCTCCAAAGCCGTTTCTATGGCGCGCAAGTTTGTCCACGCTTCAGATGCCCGACTTTTGGCTATTGCTCTTTGGTATTGCGGCAAGGCCACGGAGGCTAATATGCCGATAATAAGAACTACTACCAGCAGTTCTATGAGTGTAAAACCCTTTTTGTTCAAGTTTTTAATCATAAACTCTCTTTTTAAATTGGGGGTTTTAAAGTATATAAACCCCTATATAAATAGTATAGCAAAAAAGCAGAATCTTCAAGGGGAAAGTAAAATTAAATGAAACTAAAAGAAGAAACTTGCCGATGGTGCCGGATAATTAATCTAACATAGCGGCCAATTCATTAAAGAATTGTTTAAAGCGTTGCCAGTTGTTCTTGCTGAGGGGTACCATATAATCAAACCCTGTATTTGTAGCCAAGCGGCGGGCATCGGGGCCGGCCCAATAAAAAACCGTATTTGTTTTAGGAAATTTAAAAAATGGATCTTTAGGGCCCCAAATATTGGTTAAAAAATTTAGTTTTAGGTGCTCTTTTAGAATAACAGACACCACTGAGGGGTTTTCTTTAGCAAAAAATTTAGGCAAGGCATACGGGTAAATCCAAGAAACGTGGCCCAGCCCCGCATACACCACAAACAAAGCATCGGGATCCGTTTGGCGAATTTGGGCCATTTTGTTTTCTATTATGCGGGCCCAGGTTTTGTTTCGTATAGATACTGATAGGGGAAGCTCACACTGTTCGGAATTGTATTCTTGGGACATTAATTGCACGTGTTGTTTGTCTTCCAGCGGGAATGTCTCTACCCGGTTTTTTAATAATTCATTAAACGTATTTTGGGCGTATGTATAAGAAGATACGTCCATCCAAGAAATAGGGGCCATATCTTTTTGGTTAATCCGGCGGTAATAGGTTTCTAGCGTTTGCCCGTCCGGCAGTTTGCGCGGGGAAAGCGGAAGAAATTCTGTGAAAACGACTATTCTCCGTTTGGGCTGTTGCGCTTTAAGGGCTAAGATTAAACCGCTGACAAATTGCTGAATTTCCGGGTTAAAATGGTATTCTCCCAGAAAAATCATCTTTTCTTGTTGCAGATGCCTTGCCAGTTGGAAAATAGGGTTTTCCCCTTTATCCTGCTTAAGAGCGTTACGGCCTTTATTGGGGTATTGGTTTAACCATTGAATTCTTTTAATGTGGTTGATAAGTGCCCGTAAAACCATTTTGTTATTATGATGCGCAAAAGATGAGGGGTGGTAGGAATGTTCCAGCATATGGTAAAGGGACTTTTCCGAGTAATAAACATTATACTGCTCTTTTAACGCTTCTATTTGGCGCAACGTGATGTTAAAATCACTGAACGGATTGTGGTCTAGCGGATATTCTTGTTCTTCCAAGCGGTGGGGAGGGTCTTTCCATAATTCTTGCCATACGCCGTTGGACGGGGCGTTGCGCTGGCCCGTTTTAGAGAAAGAAGCTCGCTTTTGAAAGGATGTAACGAAATTTTTGGTTGCTGTGGCCTTTTGCTTAAGGGTTTGTTTAAGTTGCTGTTGAGTGATGTTTTTTGTCAAAACGCGCGGAAGATTTTGCGCATGGAAGGGCGCACTTAACAGGAGTAAAAAAATAAAAGCTAAAAATCTCATAATACCAATATAAATTTTTATAGGTAAGTCCAAAAGAGCCTTTGGCCCTAATAATAAGGGTAGAAAAGGCCTATAAAAAGCTAGGCCTTTTATAGAAAATAAAATGGGTTTAAAGACCCTGTTTTAAAAAGTGTAAATTTTTTAAATTGTATAGTAAGAGTTTTTGTCTTATTTTGGGTGGAGAATGATAGTTATGAATAAAATTATTAGCTTGTTGTTGTTTGGGTTGCTAGCCGTGCCTTGCGGGTATGCGCAAAAAAATATTTCATCTGTTAGCCGTATAATAACCAAAGGAGGCAAAAATGCCTCCCAGTCGTCTCTGCGCGCTTCTGCCGGGCTTTTGTCTGCTAAACAAACGCAAGATTTACAACGCAAAGCCGGTAAATCTTGGCTGAAACATCATCAAAACCGGTTTAAGCAACAAGGGCAGGTAAAAGTTTTTCAAACAGATTTTAACACACCAACTAAAGCTTACTTGTCCCAACGGGCAGATGCCGCCACAAAAGCTAAAAACGATGCCCTGCTGGCGGAAATTAAGCGCGTGTTGGACAGCGAGCCGGCCATAGCAACCAATAGCATTTTTCAGTCTTTATATCAACCGATGACTATTCCGTCTGAGTTTGCGGTAAAAAACAATCAATTGCTTTTACAAGCAACCAAACATTTTATAGAAAAAGTAAACTGGCTTAAAAACCGCCCGGGACAGGGCCAACCTGAATTAGGTGTGGTTGGCGGCAAAGATGTAGCCGCTAAATTGGCCGAGAGGTTGTCCTCTCAAAAGATGATTATTTTGGGGGAAATGCATTATGTGGATAGCATTCACTCAGCGGTTGGGGATTTTTTGCACGAACTTAAACACTTAAATCCTAAGCGCCGTATCGTATTGTTTACGGAATTTATTGATTTGCCTGCTCTTGCTGCACCCGAAGGGACGACTACTGCTAGTTATTACCGCCGTGTATCCAAAGAAAAGTTGGGTAAACTTGTGGAACAAGACCCCCAATTGGTGGTAGATTATGCCAAGCCATTATTTGATTCTCTGATACAAGGCGGTATAGAAGTATATCCGTTGGAAGACCGGGCTTTATACCAAATGATTTCTAAAGAACAAGGGCCCCTGTTTAAAGCGGAAGCGTCTTTGCGTGGAATAATGCTTCGTAATCAATCCTGGGTGCGGGTAATGGAAAGTAAAATGCGGCAAATTAGAAAGACTGACCCCGATACTTTGTTTGTAGTGTATGCGGGATTGGGCCACACTTCGTGGGTGTATCCGTATTCTTTGCCTAAATTTTTTGCTAACGAGAACCCGGCTGTTGTAGCTCTCTCTTATGTTTTTCCGATAGGGGACGAAGTCCTTTCGGGCGTATGGAAAGAGTCTTTTTCATTTTATGATATGCGCTTTCACTTTCCCACTATACATTATTGGCGTGGGCCGGATGCGCGCGAACTAGCCAAACAGACTGGTTTTGATTATGCCTGGGTGTTGCCTTGGGCAAAATAAAAACGAACATTTGCTTAATTAATGCGGGAGAGTTTTTGTACTGGTAGAAGGTGTAAAAGAGCCCTGTATCGGGTGCTTCATAACCCGATGTATTATGGCACTTTTCGTTGGGGCAAGAAACTCTATCCGGGCATTCACGAACCGCTCATCACAAAAGAGTTATTTGAGAGGGCCAATAAGGCTCTCTCCCTTTTTGGGCGTCCCCGCGTGACTACCCGCAATTATCCTTTTTCTAATCTGCTTCATTGCAAAGATTGCGGCTGTTCTATTGTGGGGGATTTTGCTAAAAAGAAATATATGTATTACCGCTGTTCCTTTTCTAAAGGGCAACATCCGCACGAAAAATACATTCGGGAACATCAGCTGGATGAGGCGTTTTCGGCATTGATAGATGCTATTAGTTTAAAGCCGGGAGTAGTGTCGTGGCTACAAAAAGCCATAGAAATACGCTTAAAACACTTGGAAAAGGCCCAAAACAAGGCGACGGGCGGGCTTAAAGCGGAACTAAGCAAAAAGCAAACGGAATTAGAACGGTTATATGACGAGGGCTGGGAAAAGGGCTATCCAGCGGAGTTTATAAAACGCACGGAAGAACGCTTAAAAACGGCTATTGCCGAGCTTACACAGCAAATACAAGCCCAAACTATACAGCCGGACGCCGTACGGCAAAAAAGCACGGATATTTTAAAGTTGGTATGTAATATGGGTACTATCTATCGCGAGGCTCCGCTCTCAGAAAAAAAGCCGCTTTTGCGCCATATAGCCAGCGATTTTGTATTGAACGGACACAAAATTTACCCAAAATACCGCGAACCGTTCAATATTTTTGCGGAAGGAAATAAAAAATGCTTAGAAATTAAGGGAAAATCCCCTAAAAGTTCTAAGCATTTAATATGGGGTTCGCTTTTAGAATATTTTTACAACTTTTTCTCCACCAATGTTATTTATTGGCATATTTTGCTTTCCCGACGAGAACGAACCCTTAAAAATGGTCAAAAAGGCCCTTCCTATAACTTTTTGCAAGGCGACTTGAGGTATTAAATTCGGCCTAAAAATGGCATTTTGGGCCCGTCCGCTACAACTTTAGGGTTTGTGGTTATTGATGAATATTTAGGGCACTTGGGATACCTAATCCCAAGCGCCCTATGTTATGTAAGAATAAGCAAGAGAATGGTGTAAGATGTATAGCAACTATTTGAATAAGTTTAAGAAGTCCTTCCTTAATTTCTTTTGGTAATCATTTATAAAGAAACGATCCTTTATAAAAGGAAGCACTAATTTAGGGTAATGCTCCGTAACTTTTGTAAAATTTGCTTCCGTACCGATACTATTCTTATGATCTTTGAAAATATTAGTTAGGTCTTCCAAAATACAATCAAAGAAACCAAATAAAATAGTGTCATGGTCCATTATTTCTTTATTTAAAAAACGGCCTTGTATATTATCTTCTTGTAATTTCTTTTCTCCTTCTGGAGAGGAAAAACAATCTTTTGCAGTAATGTCAAACAGGCCTCTTTTAACTTTTACAATTAAACCAGCTATGGCAAGCACAAAGAAATGGATATATTCAATCATTGTTTCGGCTTCTTCGATAGAGAAATTACCATCCTTAAGTTTTTTATCTTTGTAGTCCATAAAACTTTTATATAAGTCCCATAAATCTACAATGGCTTCTTTGTCAAAGTTTTTTCTCTTAAATATGGCACTATAAAGGCTGGGAGAATCAAACATAGTGCGGCTACTATTCCGTGCTTTAGCAGGTTGTTGTAACATAAAAGACAAAACGAGCTGTCCATAGAGGTCATTTTTTAGTTTTTCAGCATTGCGCGGAGCTTTTTCTCCTCTGCGAATTTCTAAGAATATAGAAGGGGCTGGTATCTCTTTTTTCAAATCCATTTGCAGCTTTCGCATAGCTTTATCTGTCGATTTTAAATCCCTAGGTTTGATAGCTTTTTGCCTATTAGAGGCTTCTGCTATTTTGCTGACGAACGCATCTTGTTCTTCGGGGGAGGGAGCTTTTACTACTTTGCAGGTTAAATAAAAGTCGTTAGAAAAGTTGTGTTCGCCAATAAGGGATGTGGTTTGGCATCCATTGATAATAGAAAAATCTTCCAACCGGAGTTTATCTCCATCTAAGCGAAAATCTTTACAGGCAATAATAATCCCATTATTTAAAAACCAAAAAAGATTGCTGTTTTTTTGTATGCTTTCTACAATTTTAGGATCCACTTTTTTATCTTTAATAAAATATCTAAAATTTTGCTGGAAAAGTTTGATGTTGTAAATATCATAGATTCGTTTCAGACTAGTAGCAGTTATATTTACAATTACCCCATTATCATTATTGGGACATAAACATTTATTATTTTTGTCTATATCCAACGTTGCCGATTGCACCCAAGGAGAAGAATTTTCCGAATTATCAATAAAGAATTCTAGATCATGTTTAGTGTAAATGGTCGCTTGGAACGGCATTTCTTCTTGGTCTAGTTTGTTTTTGATTGTAGTTATGAGCTCTTTTGTTATGTTGGCTGAGGTCAAAAATACGACTTCTATGGACTTGTCTTCATCATAGAGATTGCTCCAAGCACTTCTTAACTTTTTATTATAGTTAGCAGTTTGAAGATTTTTCAAGTCTTTTAAAGTAGCGTTTATTTTGCGAAAAGCATTGAGAATCGTGTCTTTGGCGGAAATATCCTGGGAATAATTTTTTGATTGAAGAAGTATTAATCGATCGTCTTCTGGATGATTGAAGATTGCATCAATTCCTCCATCGTTAGGCCCATCGACTATTACTTTTTTAAAATCACTATACCTGAGGTCTTCTGGATCTTGAATGTAAATATATTTATATGCGAGTAAGGGAAGTAGAGTATTGTCAGACACTTCTTCTAATTTTTTATGTAATTTCCTTAAAATTTTTATTTCTTCTTGTATATTTGCCATTTTTATAATCCCTTATGATTAGTTGATTTTATTCTATCACTTTTAGTGTGATTGAGGGTATAAAAGCAATTATTTTTTATCAGAATTGTAAAATTGTTATCTAAGTAAGTAACATACTTAACACTAACTTTTATTTGAAGTAAATGAAGCCTAAAGGGATAAGCTTTCTAATTTTAAATGTGATATTCCGAGTTATGCAGGAGTTTTTGATATTTGCGGAATTTAGCATAATAGAGAACCACAGCACATGTTAAGAAAATAAAACCAGATTCCTTGAAGCCCTAAGCCAAAAATAAAACCGAAGATATGACTAGCCGGAATTTTAAGATGTAAGCTGTAAAAAATGTTTAGACTGGGTATAGTTTAAAAAAATGAAAAGAGTATGTTTAAATCCATTCTTAAAGAAAAATAATTTAAAATTTGATGCAGAATATTTTTATATAGAAGGATTTATAAGTTCGTATAATAAAATTCCTTTTATGGCGTTATTAAGTCTTAGTCTGTTTGATTAAACTGTTTGTCTAAAAGGATAGGGATATCTGTATTAAACTATTGTAAGAGGGATAATCTGTTTTAAGATAATAAGTATGCTAAAAACAAATCTAAAATTATTTAGATACAATCAGTAAGACATATCAAATTGCTATCTCATATATTTTGATGAATAAAGGATGGTTCAATTGGAATTGAGCATTTCCTTCGGTTTTTAATGGTTTATATCAGAAATATTAGATTTTATTCTTTTAAAAAGAGCGGTTATAAAAGATCTTCTATACATTTGTTTGTTATATCGAATTTGCAATATAATTTTGTCGCTGATTTTATGCATAAATATCATAAAAGGGGCCCCCATGTCTAAATTATTAGGTGTATATATCCCCTTAGGAATATCTATGGGTCGTGATAAAAAGGGATTCTTATAATCTATAAAATCTCTAGTTTCTCCAAGATAATTAAATCCGAAAAGAGGCGTTTGGTCTTCCTGTAAAAAATCAAAATATTCATTCTTTTTTTTAGCTTCTTGTATTGAATTATGGATTAATCTAATATTGGATATTAAAGAGATTTCTGGGGCAAATGAAAATTGAATTTTATGACATACAGGGAAAAAGCCAACAGTATGGTCAAATGATATATGACCATTTTGACTGTTTTTAAGGAGATCTCTTCCATGGCGAAATAATATGAAATTAAAATTTTGGGTTCCTAATATTTCATGCCAGCTTTTTATTAGCAGAATTAACATACATGAAACTAAATCACTGTCTTTGTTTTTTAATAAAAGACAGACTTTGTGATAATCATTGTTATCCAATTTGCTAGATAGAGTGTCATATTTCCTTAAAGAGACATTGGAAGGTTTATGTTTGGAAAGGTGAAGATAGCTTGGTGTATGTGCATGATACGAGTAAGGGGTGCTAATCTTTGGAAGAGGTAGAGTCGATTTATCTGCCATTAGATTACAAAAAATGGTGATAAAGTCTTGTTTCAAAATGTTTTTGGAAAAATTATCAGAGATCAAATGACTACATGCTGTTAAAATGTAGGCAGAATTTTTGCCACGAACAAGGAAAACAGCAAATAATGGCCCGTTATGCACATCGATACTTTTATATAATTCTTCAATTAAAAGTTTGAGTTGGTTATTATTTTCGTTGGAGTTGCCATCTAAGCATTTTTCTTTCAGACAAAATAATGAAGAGGCTTTTTCATCCTGTATATGAAAGCCATCCTCTTTTAATAGAGCTCTTAACATATCGTGTCTTTTTAATAAATTTCTGACAACTTTTTCTAAATGCTTTAAAGTAGTTGTTGGCGGGCAACAAAAAAATTCTGGGATCACAAATCTGTTAAGGGATTCTGCTGAGTTATGAGAAATTAAATAATTCAAAAGAGGGGGAAGTCTGCAAATTAATTTTCCATAATTATTCGTGCGAGTGGAATGTTTTTTATCTTTTTTTAGAATTAATTCTCGAAATTTTTTTGCGGTTAGTAGTTCTTTGAGGGTGATAAATATATGATGTTTTCTTAATTCTGAAATTAAGTACAATGCGTCTACCGAGTTCCCTCCAATATCAGTAAAATTATCGTCAAGTCCAATTTTTTGTTTAAGGGACAAGACTTGAGTAATACAATTTAATAGCGTTTCTTCTTCCTCTTTGGGGAGAAATGCTCTTTCTTTGCGCAATAATTGAGATGTAGGCAATTGTGTGGGGTCTATTTTTCCATTCGACGTAGTCGGAAAATGCCGCAATTTTATAAAAAAAGCAGGGATCATATAATTAGGGAAGTATTTTGATAATTTTTTACGTATTCCCTTAACTTCTTTATTATTTCTTGAGATATAATAAGCACAAAGGTAAGGACGCATATTAACCTGTTTTAAACAGACAAAAGACTGAGTGATTTTAGAAATTTTAGAAATACACAACTCGATTTCAAATGGTTCTATGCGTTGATTACCAATTTTTATCATTCTGTCGGTTCGTCCGGCAAATTGATAAGTATTATTTGGAAGAATCTTGAATTTGTCTCCAGTTTTATACCATTGTATTCCATTTTGGTGGACAAATTTATTATTTGTTAATTGGGGAAGATCTGTATATTCTCTGACAACAGTAGGGCCAGAAATCCATAATTCTCCTACTTTTCCTATACCTACTTGATGATTAAATTCATCTACAATTTGGTACTTTAGATGTTTACTAATTTTGTCTAGTATATTGTTATGCGTATCCGGAGAAATTTTATGAGATCCTATAAATAATCCTTCTGAACAGCCGTAATCGCTTAAGATTTGATATTTCGGGAATTGAGTTAATTGGGGCAATATCCCTCCTCCAATAATCAATAACCTAAGATGAGATTTTCTGCCTGTTGTAATAAATAGATGCCCTATTTGTGTTGGCATTAGTGCGACTGTGATTTCTTGTTTGTTAATATAAAAGTGTAACAAGGAAAGATCTGTGAGCATTTTATTTGTAGCAATATACAGCGTGTTTCCATTTATGAGAGCTTGAAACATTTCGAGACTAAAAGTATAGCAATAGTTAACAGCAACAATTAATTTATCATCTGGATGCAATTCTGAATTTTCTAATGCAGTTTTGTTGTAGATATATAATGCCTGATGTGAGTGTGTAATACCCTTTGGTCGTCCTGTTGAACCAGAAGTAAATATTGTAACCGCTTTAGAATAAGTGTCTATTTTATTTAAACAGATACTTACATCCGCTGAAGTATAGTCATGCAAATCATAAATAGAATAAAACATGGCGATAAAAGGGAGTTTGCTGTTTAGTATAGGTTTGATTAAACCTTTTTCTCCAACCAATATTTTTATTCTAGCCGACCGGAAAATATCTAATAATCTATTTTTAGGAGTTCGTTCATCTAGAGGTATATAAATGGCCCCTATATTCATAATAGAAATAGCCAATAAAACACCCAACTCCGATCTGGATGCTAAAACGGCTACTCGATCTCCCTTTTTAATTCCTTTATCAGAGAGTTGTTGAGAGATAATAGTAGCTATATGGCCAATGTTGGTAAATGTATACTGCCTATTTTCACATATTATGGCTGACTTGTTTGGGTTTATTCTAATTTGTTCTCGTATACAATCAATTATTGTAGGCATAAATATACTTGGGTTAAGGTTTATATGGTTTGAAATATGCTTTCTAGCTGCAATAGTGCCGGCAGTATTTTTTTAATTCCTTGCATAGTAATTATATTGTTACATTTGTCTTCTTGGAGCAAAGTAGTGTTAACTTGGTTAATGATTCGGTTGTAATCATATTTTGTAATAGCCCAAATTTTTAACTTTTGCGCTAAACATAGATTTAAATCCCTTTTATAGACGGCATTTCTTGCAATGAAATTAGCTCCATAACAGGTATCACATAAAGGATGTAATGGGCATTTTCTGCATTTATTTGAAATAAAACATACCTGATGTGAATCTGTCATAATTTGTCGAAATTTTTGTGCTTTTTTAACTCCACATACACTTGGTAGAACTAGTTGGCAAGGATATTCTTCGTTTCCATCGATATCAAAAGCAATTTTTCGTCCATTTGAACATAGCTTTTCTGAGTGTAATGGGCGCTTATTTAGTAATTTCAAATAATTTAACGTAAAAAGGGAACATCGCAGGTAGTAAGGATGCTCAGTATAAAATTGAGATAATTGAAGTAATTGCCCCTTATAAGTTGAAAGAAGATTTGGTGTATTCCAGTCGATTAGTTCTGCAAAATTTACTTGAATTTTTTTGAATTTTGTATGAAGGAAAGCAATGCTCTCAGCTAAATATGGGAGGGACTCGGGACTGACCGTGACTTTAACATATTCTTTTGGCCAATTTTGGGCAAAGAAATCACAGTCTATTTGAGAGAAGGAGTTGCACCTATTTAAATTATGTGCTTTTTCACATCCGTCTAAACTGAGTTTTACATGAAATTTAGACCTATTTTTTTGAAGCCAATGCTTTATTTTGCCATGTACTAATGTGCCATTTGTTGTGGTGTGGATAATAAAATTTTCTTTAAATGTTTGGCTCCAAAGGGATTCACATAGCTGACAAATTTTTTCAAAGATTAAAAAAGGTTCTCCCCCGTGCAAATCTATAACAGTCCCTTTGGAAGTTGGGGCATTTAAGTACCAATTTAATTTATATATTGTTCTGTCTAGATCAAAGGATCTATTGGAATATTTATTTTCATAACAGTAATTACAATGTAGGTTGCAAAATAGGTTGGTAGTAATACTTATTTTCCTACTAAAATAATAATTTGATGTAGAATTCATAAAATTACATTGTTGGAAGTGCTGTGTTTTGCAGTATGGAGTTGATGGTAATGGTTCTGTTCGTTATAAAACAACCGCCATTACACATTCTGTCGAAAAATATGCAATTTAAACAAATTTTATTCAAAGCAGTTATTTGATTTTGGAAGTGTATATATTTAAGATGATTTTCAAGGATTTGAATAGGTAAGATTTCTCCTTGTTCATTAAATAGATTAATTAGTTTTTGTGGATGTTGATTACAAAAACATAAATTAAAATCTGCGTCTATTAATCCAGCACAGGACAAATCACAAAAAGCTCCTTTGCGAAAGATAGGTATTTTGGTGCCATATATAAAACATATAGGGATGCTGTGGTCAAACGATGTCTGAAGTCCTGCTTCTTTGCAAGTTGAAAAAATTTTTTCTATTTTATATACCAAAATGTTTCTATGCGCAAATATATCTTCTGTACAATTCAAGGTTAGCAATATGGAAAAACGTTTTGTTTCTCCTCGAGTTAGTGATAAGATGCTTTTTAGTATATTTTTTTCATCGGTGTCTTTGTGAATAATTATTTCGAGAGCTCTGTATCCAGGATAATCTAGTAGAAGTTTCTTTTTAGAAAGCGTTTTATAAAAAGAGAAGTTATAATTTATCCCATCATTTTTGCGTGGCTTAAATTGAAGAATAGTATCATTAATAGCATTAGTGAATAGAGATACTTTTTGAAATGATTGCTGGGCCATTTCAAGCATTTCTATGCAGTGTGGGTGGGTGGTGGGCTCTCCCCCCATGATTTTAATTCCTGTTATGTGATTTCTTTTAAAATAATCACACATATGTTTAAATCGAGGCACATCCATCAAAGACGAGCCTCGCGCTGTTTTATTAATACAAAAGGCACAATTGGCATTACATTGCTCTGTTAAAAGGACTCTAATGCTTTTCATAGTATTTTTTGACAAGAGGACATCTGATATCTCCCATATTAAATTGCCCAAATACTTTTTTTGAATATCCTGGGCAACCTCCTTTACAAATATCTTTATATTTACACGAAAAACAGATGCTATTTTCAGCAGGATCTAAATTGCAAAAAGATTCTAGGTTAGTTAATATTTTTTGGGGATCTTCCAACGCTATGTTTCCAATGGATTCATTCATACAAGTGCAGGCAAGAACAGAAAAATCAGGATTGATAGAAAATGTCTTAGTTCCAGAACCACACTTAGTAATTAATTTATGTTTCAGGGGATTGTATGTTTTTAAAAATTTATCCATTAATGGAAAATCAAAAAATTTTTGTACTCTAACAGGAAACTTACATATTGGTAAAACCGTATCTACCATATTATTCCAATCTCGTACATCAATGAGAGGTGTTTTTAATGGATTAATGACTAATTCTTCAGTTATTTTCCACCGATAAAAGAGGTATTTATTTAATTCTTGCGCTAAATTTTTAATATCGTGTAAGTTCGTCATTCCAACCGTAGTTGAAAGTAAGATATGATTGGCATATTGTTGTAAATTCTTTAATTTGCCAATAACTTGATGGTAGGCGCCTTTTCCTCTTAATTTATCATGCATAGCTGCTGTGCCATCTATTGATAATTGTAACCATAGGTTTTTAGTTAATAGAGGTAGAAGCTCTTGTTCCTTTTCTAAAGAGAAGGATCCATTGGATGTTAGTATTACTACTTTAAACAGAGACATTGCTTTTCTAACAAAGGCTATGCAGTCTTTGTGCAAAAAGGGTTCTCCTCCAGTAATTATAATAGTGGAAGATGGTAACAAAGCAGACAGTTTGCTCAAGACTTCTTTCCCTTGTTCAAAAGACATATCAAGGGCCTGTTCTTTAAGATTTTTGCGAATACAAAAAGGGCAGGTATAATTGCATTTTCTCGTTATAATGAAATATATGTCTTTATTTAAGAAGCGTAGCGATTTTTTTAATGACATAAGACAAAGGTATATTAGTCATTTGGATGATCTGCTTCTGCCCAACAAGCTGGTTGCATAACAGTTAATTCCTCCATAGTGTTAATATTTTTCATAAGCCAGTAATTGAGCTTCTGTGGATCGATTTTTGAGTTTGAATATTTAGTTTTCATTTGTTTGTTCTCCGTAATAAATTTCTAACCTTATACAATTATACCATTAAAAATATTTTATTCCTAACCCAGCTTATATGAATAGGCTACGCACTTTGCAGACACTTGAATTAGTTTATAATACTCTTGCGTTATATTTAAGAGGAAAATACTTTTGGTGTTCGACTATGCAGAATGATGTCGTTGTATTGTATGCTGCAATCTCTTGAAATGTTTGGGTTGAAAAAGAAGAATATCACAATTGAACAAAGAGCTGAATTTAATAGTTTTTATAGTTTATATCAATTTTAGAAACAAGAGGAAGAGATATCTAGTCTTTCATTTTCAGCTAATGTTTATTAAGAGAGCTTTAGATTGTAATTGATCTATGATAAGGCATAGCAAAAAGCTTTATATGTTTTTCTCGACTTTGTGTGTATTACTAATATTCCATTTAATTCGTGTGTTTTGTTGTCCCTTATGAATTGTATCATTTGATCTTTATGGCGGTGGATGAGAAAATCAGCCATTCATAAGATGATAAAGAACGCTCAATTCTTTCTTTATTGGTCTTAGCTGGCCTATATTTCTATAAGCCTTTTTGATTTGCCAGCCTCTCCTAATTTGTAATACTTCCAATCAATAAATAGAGGGTTGTTTTATTCTTGCTCTTTCAGAACACTTTCTTCTATAAGCAAAATATCTTCTCCTTGCTTGTTTTGAGTATAAAAGATTTTTTGTTCCTTTCTCCAGAGCGTTCTTAGCGAATTTTGAAGATTGAGGAAGTTTTTAAAATCCTGTTCAGATTTGAGCTCAGTCCTCATTTTATTGATGATCTTAGAAAAATTTAGACGTTTTTCTTCTCCAGACTTAAACAATGGATTTACAGACTTTGCTTGTTGTAAGAAATAGTTATAATACTTGTCTATAAGTTTCTTTCCTCGCTGGTTGCTGAAAGAATCAGAAGGGTTCCATTGTAAGATCTCATTTGCTAGCATATTAACACGTTGGCGGCGTGATGTTGATTCTTGTTCTTTGGCGATTTTGTAATTTACATATAATAATATAAATTTTAGAATTTGTTGAGTCTCTTCTATTCCAAAAAGCATTTTAGCTTGAAAAATAAAATCGTCTTCTCTTAATTTCTGCTCCAATTCATTTAGTTGTTTGGATACAGTCATTTTTTTGATCCTTTCTTCGTTTGCAGATAGATATTCAATTTCATGAATATAATATTTTTGAAGAGAGCCCAATTTGCTTTCCAATTGTTTTATTAAAACCAGATCTTCTATTTGTGGATATGGATTGTTTTGAATTTCAACAATTTGTTCTTGAATGTTTTCTAATTCTGCCCATTTATCATATTTGACATATCTTTTCAAATCCTCTAATTTCCTAGCTAGTGCTTTAAAGTTATTATTGATTATGTTCAGGTAGTATTGTGCTGTTATAATCGATGTAATTTGGAATAATATTGCTGGGGTCAATACTCGTGATGTAGCGGATACAAACCCGGCGTGTTGAATAATCTTACCATTCATTCCTTTTACCATTGTACTGAACGAACCATTGGCGAACTTTGTTAATAATTCTGGAGAAACAGTGGCCGTAAAAAGTCCTTTTTGTAGTAATAGGGGTGTTATTTGTATTACTTCTCCTGTAGCTATTGAAATATAATTTTCCAAGGAAATGTCTTTAGGTGATGTTCGAGAAAAAAGAATTTCAGAATTGTCGTTTTTAGCTTGTAGGGAAAAACTCTGTATATTGGACAAGGCTTGATCTGTTTTTAGGAACTGGTTTGGGGCGGATTCTACGTTTTTTGTTGAGATGGTTTGGATGTAGCAATCCTTATTATGGATATTATCGCTTATTTGGTTTTTTAATATCGCGATATCTTTTTGTAGTTTTGTGTTTAAAGACACAATCCGTTTTTGACTTACCCAAAGAATAAGAAAGAATATTCCTACACTTACACATAACCAAACTGTTTCCATGGCCACACTCCTAAGGTGCTGATTGTATAAATTACATCATATTCCTTAAAACTAATAGTATTTCTATAATTTGATTTTACATAAGTTTTAATAAAGGATTTCAAAATTCTGCTCAATTATTACATATATTGGTTTTTCTATTATTGCAGCTTAGAAACTTGTGTTTCTACAATACAAATAATGGAGTTTGTGGCCTCTCTCTGTTTTTTGTAGAGACTTCGCATTTTAATCTATCTATGTCTGACGCCAGATAAGCAAGTATGCTTTCTCTTTTAGAAGTTTTTACAATTTTTGCTCTGCAAATGTTATTTATTGGAAATTTTACTTTCTCGATGAGAACGAACCCTCAAAAATGGTCAAAAAGGGCCTTCTTATAACTTTTTGTAAGGTACCTTTGAACGTTAAATTTGGCCTAAAATGGCATTTCTACTCCTCCCGCTACAATTTGTAGGATTTATGGCTATTTATGAATATTTAGGGCGCTTAAGATACCTAATCCCAGGCGCTTGCTATATCGATGCCATAAGCTGCGAGTTTATTCTTAGATTGTCCCAAAGAATTCCCTTACTCCATGCCCAATAGGTCTTTTGGCCCTATCATCTGCGAATTATATTTCTCATAATAAGATGCTGGAAATAAGAAGGCTAGTGCAATCGTGTGCAAAGCGCGGGTAGCACTCTCC
>CALUUY010000002.1 GCA_944324095.1 uncultured Elusimicrobiales bacterium | reverse complement strand
AGTAGACTTGGCAAGATTACAGGGTAATCTTTAAATAGGATTTAGAAAGATATAAGAAGACAATTTAGAGATGTAGGGAAGGAATTAATCTTATGATTACTATATCCTTCCAGGGTTAAAAGCAATAGTGAATAAGGAAAAAATTATGGAATATGACTCAAAAACTTTAATGGATGTAAATGAAGTAGCCGCGTATTTACATCTTTCCCCTTCAACCGTTTATTCTAAAAGAGCGCGTGGGGAATTTCCAAAAGGCAGTATCGTGAAATTATTTGGGAAATTACTTTTTAAGCGGGAAAAGATAGAACAACTGGTGGAAGACTCTATAGAACCTTCCTTTGGGATCTATTAAAATCGTCTTGGTTATTTGGTTTGTTCTGCTTCCAAAAATCTTTTAAGAGCCAACCGAATAACCGAAGACAAATTACGGTCTTCCCGCTGAGCATACTCCTGCGCCTGAGCTAAAAGTTCAGCAGGAAGCGTAAAACTTACCGTTTTGATTTTTTGCTTGTTATCTTGTTCAGACATATATAGATAATAGCACATTTGATTAGATATGAAAACATAATACTTGACAATATAAAATAATATTATATAGTATTATAATATAATATTGGAGAATATTTGATATGAAAATTTATCGCAATAAAAAAGGATTGTATGGAATTGATTATAATGACGAGACAGGAAAGAGACACCGGAAGATTGTCGCCACAAGCGAATCTGCCGCAAAAGAAGAATTAGCGAAAAGGACGAATGCCTTCTACAAAGCAAAAAATAATCCGCAATTAATGCAGGAAAGCCAGTTATTCAAAGATTTAGCCCCCTTGTTTATTCAACATCATATAGAACTGTTACCTTCAAAACAAACCTATCTGGCTATGTTTAAGCAGATTTTAAACCATTTTGGCAGTAATGCCCTAAAGGCAATTACGCCCTTGGAAGTACAAAGTTTCTACAACCAAAAAGCCATGGCAACATCCTACTCGAATGCGAATCGCTACTTAGGCATTATTAGCAAATTTTTCAATTGCTTAAATGATTGGGATAAATACAGTGGCCCAAATCCCTGCCGTAAGGTTAAAAAACAAAGCGACCCTGAACCTTTTAATCCCCATCCCATAAATGAACAAGAGATTAAAACGCTTTTGCCCTATCTAAGCAACGAAACCCGCCCTTGTGTAACGATTGGGTTTTATACAGGGCTCAGACGTCAGGAATTATTAGGCCTCCGCTGGGAAAATATAGACTTTGTTCATCGGACGATCTATATCCCTAAAACGAAAACAAAAAATTCGCGCACGTTAGGTTTAACAGGCGACCTTGAACAGATTTTGCAAGGCTTACACCCACAAAAACAAGGATTGGTCTTTGCACAAGTAACGGAAGACAAATTAAAATATCAATTAAATCAAGCCGCTGAAAAATCTGGGGTAGGGCATATTCGCCCGCACGATATGAGGCATTCTTTTGCAGTTAATTTTCTAAACCGCGGTGGCTCACTAGAACATTTACAACGCTTATTGGGACACAATAAAATAACCACTACACAACGTTATTTGCGCTTTAAAACAGGAGAGATTGCCAGCAAAATGATGGTAATGGATGGGATGATTCCATTAGATATTGTAAGAGGGAATTTGTAATCTACGCACAAACTACGCATTTTTTGCGTATTTCATGCGTAGTTTATGTTATAATAGGTTCATAGAGGAACTATTATGTATATTTATCAAAACGAAAATTGGCCACACTTCACATGGGATAAACCCAAGATTTTAGCCCGGCTTGCACAGGTCAAACTGGCCCAAGGGCTGTTGCTGGGTAAAATGCAAAATATTGGATTTGCCATGCAAGACAGCGCCTTGCTTCAAACCCTTACAGAAGAAATTTTAAAATCCAATCAAATTGAAGGCCAACTATTAGACATCGCACAGGTGCGCTCCTCTATTGCCCGGCGGTTAGGGTTGCCTAATGAAGATATTCCCGTGGATCGCAATGTAGATGGCACGGTAGAAATGATGTTAGATGCCATCCAACACTATAACGCTCCTGTTAATAAAGCACGTTTATGCGCGTGGCACAAACATATGTTCCCAGATGGGAAGAGCGGCTTTTATACCATTCAGACGGGAAGTTACCGAGATGACGCTTTGGGCCCCATGCAAGTGGTATCTGGCCCTATGGGGCAAGAAAAGGTTCACTATCAAGCCCCGGATGCTCCTCTTTTAAATGCCGAAATGGAAAATTTATTTCACTTTATCAATACGGATGAAATGGATAACGTCCTTAAAGCCGCTATCACGCATTTGTGGTTTGTTATTTTACACCCGTTTGATGACGGAAACGGCCGTATTGCCCGTGCCTTAAGTGAATTATTATTAGCCCGGAGTGAAGCCTCTGCCAACCGGTTCTATTCCATGTCATCCCAAATAGCCAAAAATCGTAAAGAATATTACAAACAATTAGAAATTACCCAACAGGGCGATTTGGACATCACGGAATGGATAGAGTGGTTTTTGCAAACCCTGGAGCAGGCTATTAAAGATTCTGATGAACTTTTGAAAAATGTTTTGGCTAAAGCAACCTTTTGGAAGCAACACCAAGGGGAAGCCTTTAATGACCGCCAAAGCAAAATGCTTAATATGCTGTTTGATGGGTTTAAGGGTAATTTAACCAGCACTAAGTGGGCTAAAATCTGCAAATGCTCCCATGATACGGCCTCTCGCGATATATCCGACCTGCAACAGCGCGGTATTTTAGAGCAGATAGGCGCGGGAAGAACTACGCACTATCAACTAAAAGCAAAGTAGCAGTATAAAGTATAAAATCTTCCTTAAGTTTTGCTATACTGATAGCGGATTTTGACACTTTAGGTCTCTGAAAAAGACCTTTCCCTTGTTGCGTAAGTACCACCCAAATATTCCCTCTTGGCAATATTTTGGCAGTGCCCCAAAAAGGCAAACCTCAAGGCATTTCTCCGTCGATAAACATCTTTTCTAATTGCCAAGGCGCCTTTGACATGGGAAAGGTCATAGGTTCGATCCCTATACTGGGCATATTTTATTACGCAAAATACCGGCAGAACAACTCTGCCGGTATTTTTTGTAATCAAGTGCTTTTCGTTTATTGTATTTACTTGTTTTTTGCCTAAACTTTGGGTAAACTATATTAGCTGTATTAATTTCTATATATTAAGGAGTTTTTATGTTTAACAATAAAGGGTTCACCTTAATTGAACTGCTGGTGGTGGTACTCATCATCGGTATTTTGGCTTCCGTGGCTTTGCCGCAATATGAAAAAGCGGTGGAAAAAAGCCGCGTAGCCGGTGTATGGCCAATTTTGTCTTCTTTAGTAAAAGCGGGTGAAATTGCTAGATACAACGGGGAAACTGGGAATTTAAATTTAGAAGAACTAGACATTCAATTACCAAATACAACCTCTTGTTCTGCAGAAGATTGTGATGTTACTTGTCCCTCTAAAAATTGGGCTAATTGCAATTATACTGTTTGGATTGACGGAAGTAAAACTAGAGCCTATTTTTCTTTCAATAAAGGTTCCGATTTTTATCATCTGACTCTAACCAACACAGGAACTCAATGTTGCGACGGAAATAACTGCGCCCAATTTGGAAACTTAACAATCACCCCTGTTTCCGTCTGCAATTAATTACTTCTTTTATAAAACACCCTAAACCCATCGTTTAGGGTGTTTTATTCTGCCTTCAGAATAAGCATAATATAAATATGAGAGTTCGCCTGTCTTTAATTTTATTACTTATTGCGTCTGTCATTATTGCGGTGGCAGCCGCCATTATGCGCCAGCAGGAAAAACCTCCCCAAAACCTCACTCCGCCGCCAGTGCCGGCTATTGCAGTTAACCCCAATGTTAAAACAGCACATATTTATGGGGATTTATCGTCCTTTCCCACCATGCTGCAATTGGTAGATTTAGTAAAAACCTCTCGGCAGGAACCTAAATTTATTTTTTGGAAAAGAATGACGGAATTAAACGCCCAAGACCCTGTCCTAAAAAACGCACTCATTTACAACCCGCACCCGGATCTACCCACTAAAACCTATTGGGCCAGCATACAGAAAGCTTTATCTGCCTTTGTGCAGGCTTATCCCCATGCGTCTTTTGTTTTACACATAAACCGAAACCACAACTTTTTAGTTTGGTCTTTTTTAAAACCCGTTCCGCTTGATCGGATTAAACGCGTTCATTTTTACGAAGAGAGCTATGCTTTTAGTATATTTAACGATGTCTCTCCTTATCCTGCCCCCAAAGAGCAAACCCTCCAAGCCCTATACAGCAAAGAAACGCCCTCCCCGGCCATCAATTTTATGATATCCTTATTGGATGAATTCCCCGCCACAATGCATATGGCCGTTGACAAAGAAAACGCTTTCTACCAAAAACTTTTATCTTACCCGAATGTTACCGTACAACACATTGATTTTGAACAAATGGCCCGTTCCCTCACCCCCGCCCAAAAGCAGGATTTGCTGCGCCTGACCAACGTCCCCCCAGAAATAGTAGATTACTTTGAGCAAGGCAAACCCGTAGCTTTATACACGCTGGGCTATTTTTGGGACAACAAAAAATTCAACAAAAAACAACTTTGCGTACTGCAAACGCTGATGGAAGGCAAACACCCGGATCTGCCTAATCCGCAAGATTATATTTGGTTGTATAAAGAACACCCCTGGCCTTCTAAAAATACGTTTTTACAGGACTCTATTGTCAAAAAATGGCCCCAAGTAAAGCGTTTACCCAAAGAGTTCCCTCTGGAAATTTTATTTTTAGCTGGCTACTGGCCGGATAAAGTATTTGGATACAGTTCTTCCATCTTTTTTGCCTTGCCGCAAAAACGCATTTTGTTTTTTATACAACGGGATAAAGACCCTTATTTGCCGTTACTCAAAAAATGGAAACATTTATCGGACAAGCAAGTAAAAACACTGGATGATTTTGTTTGTAAAAGCTGTCTGTTTGGTTTTATTTGTCTATAATAAAAAGAAGTTCTTAATATACCCTAGCCGCAAGGAGCCCCTATGAAATTTTGTAAAAACTGCATTATGCCAGACACCCGCCCCGGGATTCAATTTGATGAAGACGGCGTCTGCCTGCCCTGCCGCCACGCCCAACAAAAAAACACACCAACTGGCAGGCCCGCTGGAAAGAGCTGGAAGCCTTATGCAATAAATACAGAAGAAAACAACCCGGCCAATATGACTGCATCATCGCTGTTTCCGGCGGCAAAGACAGCTACTACCAGGTTCACGTATTAAAAGAACAAATGAATATGAACCCGCTGCTTATTACCGTGGAAGATTTATTCACCCCCACTAAAGCCGCCACACACAACATAGCCAACTTAACCCGCACCTACCGCTGCAACTTACTGGCATTTAAACCCAACCCGGTTATAGCTAAAAAAATATGCCGCTATACTTTTGAAAAATATGGCCGCCCGTCTTGGTATTTTGACCGGCTGTTATACTGTGTACCGTTGCATTATGCTTATATGTTAAAACTGCCGCTTTTGGTATATGGGGAAAATGTGGCTTTTGAATATGGCGGGTTGGACAAAACCGAAAATTACTCCGCGCGGGAGCTAATTTTTAATACCGTCGCCCCGGGCATTGATTTTGAAGAACTTAAAGCCTTGGGCATCAGCGAAGATGAACTCATCTATTTAAAAGCCCCCACCCGCCAACAGTTGGACGCATTAGACCCTATGTACCTAAGTTATTTTGTACCGTGGAATGATTTTAAAAATTATGAATTTGCCAAAACCCGCGGGTTTAAAGACCTTTCCAATGAATGGAACCGCAGCAATTATATAGACAACTTCAGCCACATAGACTCCTTTGGTTTTGTGTTGGGTTCGTGGTGTAAATACCCCAAATACGGGCATTGTTTCGCCACGGATTTTGCCTCCCGTATGGTTAGAAACGGTATGATTACGCGGGAAAAGGCGGTTGCTTTGGCGGAAGAAAAAGACCCTAATTTAGACCCGTTTATTGTGGCGGATTTTTGCCAATTTACCGGTATGACGCCCGAAGAATTTTACGCGGCACTGGAAAAACTTTATAACAAAGAAATTTTCTACAAAAATGAACTGGGCCAATGGCGCCTTAAGCCGGAAATTATAGCCGCCCGGCGCAAAGGTTAAACTCTCTCCCGCCGCGGTGCAACCACCCGGCGGGCATAAAAAATTAAAATATGCTTAACATAACCCCCGCTTATTTGCGTTTTTTTATTTACAACAACATCTGGGTAACAGCTATGGATACCTTGGCTGCGGGCTCGTTATTAACGGCCTATGCGGTGTCGCTAGGGGCGGGGCCGCTGGTATTGGGGCTGATTGGCGGGGTGGCGTATTGGGGCTCTGCCTTTAATATAGTGGGGGCTTATTTGGTAAGCAGAGGGTTTTCTGCGCGAAAGTTAACGGTGGGGCTTTCGTTTGCCAGCCGGCCGTTTTATGTGTTAAGCGCGTTACTGGCGTTGTTTCCGCTGTGGACAAACAGAAGCTGGTGGTTGTTTGGATTTTCGTGGCTTAGTTATGCGCTGGGAGGCATCTCCGCGGGGGCGTATTATCCTTGGCTTAAACAAACTTTACCGCAGGAGCAAACCTCCGGTTTTGTGCACCTAAAATACCGCTCTTCCGTATGGGCCTATTTATTCACGTTTACCGGGGTGTTGGTTTTGTTTCATTACTTATCCGCCCAGCCGGCCTTTTGCAGTATGTTTGTGCTGGCCTTTGTCTGCGGGTGTTTGGGCAGTGCAAGTTTGTTGTTTATACCCACGCAAACACCCCATTACACCCCCACAAATACCACCCAAAACCAAACGCTACACAACACTTATACAATGCCTAAAACCTTAACTGCTTGTATGTTGGGATTATTTGCATTTGCGTATTTTTTTGCGTTTCTGCCGGTATTTGCGTTAAAGTTTTTGAAGTTTTCTTTTTGGTCTTTTACGTTTTTGCTTATCTTATCTAAAATTTCTTTTTTGCTTTCTTTAAACGGCTGGAATAAAATAAGAACCCGCTACAATGCCCCTTATTCCCTGCGTTTGGCTTTTTGGGCCTTGGCCCTGGTGGCCTTAGCGGCTGGAGCCTGCGGGCAGCTCCCTGTCCGGTACTATGGGGGAGCCGGGATTGTATTATTTTTAGCAGCCGGGGCGGCAGGCGCCGGTATAAAAACGGGGATAGACACGTTTATTTTACAGCAAGCTCCTCAAAGCAATTGTGCCGGATACTTTACGGCTTTTTCTTTTGTGCGCTTGTTAGCGGCCGCCGGCGCGTTTGGCGCGGGGCTGGGGCTAAATAGTTTGGAACAGACAGCGTTAAGCCCGGCTTCTGTATGGGGTTGGTTTTTTGCAATAGGGTTTTGCTTGTGCGTGATAACAGCCGCATTTATCACGCTTAAATGGAAAGAAAAACACGCCTAAACGCGCAATGCAAAACTTTTTGTTACAATAAAAAATAAAAATATTCTACAACTATCTCTAAACACAAGGTTATACTAGGGGTTTATGTTTCAAAACAAAAAATTTATAGCGCTTATCCCGGCGCGGGGCGGCTCCAAAGCCATCCCGGGTAAAAACGCTGTTTCTTTGGCCGGTAAGCCGTTGTTGGAATGGACTTTGCAGGCCGCCAGCCAAAGCCGCTTTTTAGACGCGTGTTTTTGTTCTACAGACGACACACACCTAAAAACCATTGTTCAACAATATCCGTGCCGCCTGATTGACCGCCCGGCCGAACTGGCCCAAGACAAAACCCCTATGAAAGACGTTTTGCTCCACGCCTTGCCGCTCATTACCGCCCAGTGGGGAGCGTTTGATTATTTGGTTTTATTACAACCCACCTCTCCCTTACGCACCGCACAGGATATAGACCGTTCTATCTCCCAAATTCTGCAAGACCAAGTGAGCTCACTCGCCAGCGCCCATCCGCTTGCTTTGCGCGCAGGGCTAATAATGCAGGCGCAACCCAAAGGGGCCTCCCTTTACACCCACGCCTTGGCCCCCGCTCTTAGCGATGTGCGCCGCCAGGACGCGCCTGCCCTTTATTACGTTAACGGGGCTATCTATATATGGAAAAAAGACGCTATCGGCCCCTCCCTTATTTTAAACGCGCCGCAAAGCGTCATCGTACTGCCGCCAAACCACACCTTGGATATTGACAGCTGGGAAGACCTGCAACACTGTGAAGCCGTGTTGAAAAACAACTATAAAGAATAAAACTTTTTTTGCAGGGGAGCTGCGAAGAAATCGTCTGTAAAAATGCTTTCAAACCGCGCGTTTACCGCTGCCCCTAAAACGGGTTTCCGGGGTTCCGCGCCCAGTTGAAACGCTTGTTTGACGGCTTGGGGCAGCAAATCCACGTTGGGTACTGTTATCAGCTTGGGCAGCTGGCGGCCCGTTTCCCGCTGGGACTGGCGGGAGCCGATGTTTACAGACGGAACCCCTAATAAAGGGGCTTCCTTAAACCCGCTGGAGCTGTTGCCAATTAAACACACTGCGTGATTTAATACGGCCAAAAACTCCCGACAGGGAAGAGACTTTAAAAAAAGAGTTTTAGCGGGGTTAAATGCATTATAAGCTTGCAAAATTTCTTCGTAGCCGGGGTCGTTATTGGGCGAAATGACGGCCAGCCTCCCCGGGCATTGGTTCAGCGTTTGTACCATTTGGGCCGCAGCGGCATATTGTGCGGAGGACGAGAGCCCCGTTTGCGGGTGATACAATACTACACAAAAAGGCGCTTTTAAGCCGTATTTATCCAGTATTTGTTGTTGTTCGTCCGCCGCGGGGAGCTGCGCCAAAGAAGTGTTTCCGGTTACAAAAATACTGCGGGGATCCTCCCCCAGTTTTAACACAATTTGGCGGGCGGGCTCATCATCCACCAAAAAACGCTGGGCCAATTTGGTAAGGGCGTGGCGGTACGCCTCATCAATATTTCCGCTTAAATCCCCCGCTTCTATTTGGCAAACGGGAATGTTTAAAAAAGACGCCGCCAACACACCGGCAAGTGATTCCAGCCTGTCCCCGTGAACAAACAAAAATTCTATTTTCTTATCCTGCAAAAAACCGCTTACCGCCTGCACCAAATGCGCTAACTGCCGGGCCAGCGGCTGCTTATGCGGAAAAGACACATCCCACGTTAAAGAAACATTTTTATAAAGCCGCCAATCCCCTTCAATAGCTGTTTTACCCAAACCAAGTTGCGGGTTTAAATGCATACTGGTTACAAACACATCAAGCGGCATTTTGCCGGCAAAGAACCGGATATACGGCTGCTGTTTGGCATAGTCTGAACGGGTGCTGGTAATAAAAGCTAGTCGGCGGGGCGTCATAATACGTCTTTCCAAGTAAGTTGTTGCCCGGCGTGGAGGGCGCAGGCGGCTTTTTTGCCTATCAGTTTAGGCAAATCCGCCGCGGCTATGCCGCCGGCGGGGCGCTTGGCCGTTAAATCGGCCCGGGTAATGGTTTGCCCGGGTGCAAGATCCCGCGCCGCCACCACGGAAGAAAAAGCAAACTGGATGGTAACAGATTCCTCTTTAGCAGGGGATTTGCGGCCGCCGCGCATTTGGGCAATTTCTTTAGATTGGGAAATTAAATCACGCAATTCTTGCGGAGTCATAGAGCAACAGATGTCTTCCCCGGGGCGGGTTTTGGTGTCTGTAAAATGGCGCTCTAGCACGCTGGCCCCCAAGGCAACGGCCGCCAAACAAGCCAAATTGTTTTGGGAATGGTCAGACAGGCCGATAACTTCCCCCGGGAAGGCCGTTTTTAACTCTTCTAAGGCCCCCAGACGGATAAGCGGCGCCGGGGTGGGATAGACATTGGTGGTATGCAAAAGGGCAAACTCCGTGTGGTGTTTAACAATCACGTCCACACTGCGGCGTACGGAGTCCAAATCATTCATACCGGTAGAAAGTAAAATGGGTTTTTGGGTGCGGGCAATATAGTCTAAAAGAGGCAGGTTGTTCATTTCGCCAGAGCCTACTTTATAAGCAGGAACGCCCATTTTTTCCAACCGCTCCACCGCTTGAAAAGAAAACGGAGTAGAAATAAAAATAGCCCCGTGTTGCAAAACAAATTGCTGTAGTTCTGTTTCTTCTTCTTCATTCAAGGCGCAGCGGGACATAATGTCCCAAATAGAACAAGAGGCATTGCCCGGAATCATTTTTTTGGCTTCCGCGCTCATTTCGTCTTCCGGGATGTGCGTTTGGTGTTTAATCACTTCTGCCCCGGCTTTAATGGCCGCTAAAGCCATTTCTTTAGCCGCTTGCAAAGACCCGTTGTGATTAATACCTATTTCCGCCACCACCAAAGGGGGATGCGCTAACCCAATACTGCGCCCGGCTATTTTTATGGTTTTTGCGTTCATATTACACAATACAAATTGGTTGAATTATACTCATTATACCAAAACAAACACTCGCCCCACCGCACAAACATACATTAAACACCGCGCGTACTACCCCAAAACAAAACCCCGGTATCAACCGGGGTTTTGGCTACAGCACCAAAAGTTAGTTTATTTATGGAATTTAGGTTGCTTTTTAGGGAAAGAAGGATACTGATTTTTGTAAGATAGATCCTTGCCATCCACAGACAATCTTAAGTCAAACCCGGCGGCACGGCAAAGGGCGGGGTCGTTCCAGGTAAGCACTTTTTGCGTTAAGAATGGATATTTCTTTTTACCCACAAAGCTCAATAAATCTGTTGCCGCGGGGGACTCCGCATCGCGCAACATCATACTAATTAAAAAGGTTTTATCCTTCGGCAATTGCTTGCCTATAGAAAAAGGAGCGCCATAATCCAAATGTTCTGCACCGGCATAGATAATAAACAAAGCATCCGGGTGCCGCTTACGAAGCGCCTTAATATCAGCCATCCACTCCCGGTTACGAAGATGAAGGCCTTCCGGTGTAGCCATCAAAGACACCCTTTCCGACATAGGCACCCCGTAATCCTCCCCCGTTGTTTGTACATCGGAGGAGGCAAAATATACCGCACGAGGTTCCAGCCCGCGCACAGACATACCCTGCTTTACCGCCGCCTGCATCACTTTGCCATAATCCGGGTCCCACGCCTTCATATCCTTCAGTTTTAATGTTTTAAGGGAACCTTTAGGCAAAAATTCCGTTAAAAAGAAAATTTTACGTTCCGGGTTTTGCGCCCTGTATTGGCGCAAGAAGCGCACTAATAGAGCGGAAATTTCCGGAATGTCGTGCTCTTCCCCCAAAAGTAAATAGTCTATGTTTTTAGGGGTACGCTCCAACATAATTTGCGTCATAGCCGGAATATCAAAATCCTTGGCAGGGAACTTGACGCGGTTTTTCCACAAAGCAGGCGCCATACGCTGAAGAGCTGTAAACCGGAGTTTTTGGACTTGAATGAGCTTTTTAAGCGCGCGGTTATTGGCTGCCACAAAGTAGTCCAGCTTGGCCTGAAGAGAAATTTGATCCCAAAACGGAACATCTACATACGGAAAGGAAACCGGGCGGCTGAAGCTTAAAGACATTATCCTTTCAATCGGTAAATCTTCAGGCCCCCAATATTCCACTTGTTTGGCAGGCACTTTGGGCAATTGCGCCGCCGTACGTTTTGCGCGGGAAGCTAAAATCTTTTCCACTTTAGACGGCGTAAGTTTTTTACCGGTAGAAAAGCCTTTTTTCCAGCTGTGTACCACTCTGGCCGACCACCCCTGCGCAGAGGCGTCCTGCAAAGGGCAAACTGCAGTAATGAACAAAGCAATTGATGTAAGTGTAATCAGCCGTCCTGTATTATTATTCATAAGCATACTCCTCGTCTTTAGGCCTTTGGCTGGGAGCGGCTACATAATATCCCGTGCCGTAACTCGTTTATATTTTATTATTGTAACCCTTCTTAAGTTGTAACGCTAGGGTCATTAGACCTACCTACATCTAGGCCCTATGACCTGCCCCACATACGCCCCCCTGCTTTCATTTACTGTCAACTGGGCGCCATAATTTCATACAATAATGTTTGCACGCGCTAAATAAACTTTTATCTATATAAATATGAAAACCAAAATATACCAAACCGATACTTTTATTTTAATCTCTTTATGTCTGCTGGGCGGGCTATATAGCCTACTAGGCGGGCAGGACGCCAATTGGGATTTGTTAAATTACCACATTTATAATGCCTTTTCTCTCTTAAACGGGCACTTTTACCAAGATGTTATGCCAGCCGGCATACACACTTTTCTAAACCCGTTGTTAGACGTGCCGTACTATCTAATGCTGATGACCCTAAACAACTGGCCCCGCCTCATTGCGTTTTTACAGGGGATATGGGGTGGACTGCTTTGGTTTGCCGGTTATAAATTATGTTTACTGTTTTTAGAGGAACAATCCGGCAAACTGCCGGCCGCCATAGCCGCCGCGGCCGGGCTGACAAGCAGTATGATTTTGTCTCAAATAGGGCTGGCCTCCAACGAAATCCCTTTAGCCTGTTTAGTCTGTGCGGCGACTTACGGGGTTTTTAAACTGGCCGCCGGTAAGAACACGTCCTCTGTTGGCATCGTGTTAAGCGCGTTAACAGCCGGCGCGGCTGTGGGGTTAAAGTACACCGCCGCACCGTTTGTTATTGCGTTGACTGCGGTATTTTTTGCCAATGTAAAACAAACCAAGCACCCGCTTAAAAACATCCTTCTGTTTGCCTTAGCTGGCATCGCCGGGTTCCTGCTTACTAACGGGTATTTTATGTGGAGGTTATGGAGTGAATATCAAAACCCGTTATTCCCATTTTTTAACCATATCTTCCAATCCCCTTATTTTGAAAACATCAATTTTACGGAAGAGCGCTTTTTCCCCCGCAGTTGGCTGCAGGCACTGGCGTATCCCTTCTTTTGGGTAAAGGAAAGTTTAACGGTAACGGAAATTGCCGCGGCCGACCCGCGTATGGCGCTGGGATACATTGCTTTTTTTGTGGCGGGTGCCTTGCTGCTATTTAAAAAAATTCCCCAACCAAAGGCCCGCCTCTTGGGTTCCACTTTGCTTTATATGGCGGTGGCATACCTATTGTGGTTGTGTTTTTATTCCACGCTTCGTTACGCCATTATGCTGGATGTTATGAGCATTATACTAGTTACAATGTTGCTGCGCTATTATTTCTCTTACAAAACAACGGCTATTATAGGGACGCTGTTGGCTTTTGTACTGTGGAACACTACGGAAATACCTAACTGGGGAAAAGAGGGATTCTCTAAACAAGCGATTGTTTTCTATAATATGCCCCAAGTGGAGGAAAATGCTTTGGTGGTTTATTTCGGGGCGCCGATGGCGTTTTTGTCGCCGTTTTTTCCCGAGGGAACCAGTTTTGCAGGAGGAATTAAATTTCCAATAGACAAATATCCCCCGGAATATCAAAAGCGGGCCAAACAAAGAAACGGCCTTCCGCCCCAATATTATGCGTATAAATTTGATGAACGCTTACAAGAAAAGATTAATTCGCACGACGGGCCTGTTTACATTGTGGCCGTCTCTTGGCCGATGATGCTTGACCCTATTACATTGGCGCCTTTTGGGCTGGAGAAAAGCGACGAAAAATGTAAGGCTTTTAATGCCAGTATTAACTTGTATTCCAGAGGGTGGGAACTGTGTAAAGTAAACAAAATAGCACCTGAAACTAAAGATTCTAGTTCTAAACAATAATATCTCGTATGCTCCTATGAAAAACGGCCCTGGTATAAACCAGGGCCGCTTCTTTACTAAACTATTTAAAACTTACTCCATAGAACAAGCGGCAGAAATACACGCCTGAGAACCTGTACCAGATGCAGTCTTACTAAATCCTGCTATTTTGCAATTATCTCCGGTAGCACTGCACCGAAAACCTTCGGTTTCACAATAATACAAATCATAAGGTTTTGAGGTATTAATACGACTAGCTTTCACCGACATGTGCTGTCCACCACTACACCACCAATTTTTTAACTCAAACGTCCAATTTTTAGTACTAAAAGAGGTACCCGTAGCAGCAGTTCCGTTTGCATTATTAAAGGATAAATCCAAGTCATCAAAAGAGTTGGGCTCTCCACCGGAAGACATGTAATAGACATTTTTTGCCTTCCACATAGAGCTAAGTATCGTTTTAGCTTCCGTTACGCGGCTTTTTTCCACTGCTTTCTCATATTGCGGCAACGCAACTGACGCCAATATACCAATAATTAATACTACTACTAACAATTCAATGAGCGTAAAACCTTGTTTCATACCATTATCTCTCCTACATAAAGATATGAATATTATACACAAAACACACCATCAATACTGCTTTTTGTACTCATATTTTCTCTGTACAAAAAACAAAACCCCGGAGAGTATATTGTCCCCGGGGATAGCACTATTTATATAAAGAATAATTGCTTATTCCATAGAGCACGCGTTAGAAATACAACCTTGAGCTCCACCAAAACCGCTACCTGTTTTACTAAATCCCGCAATTTTACAATTATCTCCAGTAGCATTGCACCGAAAACCTTCGGTTTCACAATAATATAGAGAATAAGGCTTGTTTGAATTAATACGTGTAGCCTGAACAGACTGACGATTATTACACCAAAATGAATTCAAAGTAAAAGTCCAGTTCTTCGTACTAAAACTTCCACCAGTGGCTTCTGAACCGTTAACATCATTAAAAGCCAAATCTAAATCATCAAAAGAAGTGGGTTCTGAACCAGATGACAAACGATAAATACTTTTTGCCTTCCACATAGAGCTAAGTATCGTTTTAGCTTCCGTTACGCGGCTTTTTTCCACGGCTTTCTCATACTGCGGCAACGCAACAGATGCCAATATACCAATAATTAATACTACTACCAACAATTCAATCAGCGTAAAACCTCTCTTCATGGTTTTCTCCTTTTTAAATATAGCCTTTAGATGTAGTATAACAAAAAAAGATTCCTTTTTATACGCTGTTAACCAATAAAGGGTACCCCCTTTTCTTTTTTATAAAAAGTTATAATATAAATGTAAGGCCTGTTTTACTTAAAATAAAGAGGTTTTGCCGTTTCAAACAGTTTATTATGATTAGATTTAACTGCGATTATAACGAGGGAACCCACCCCGCTATTTTAGACCGTATTGCCAAAACCAATATGGAACAAATTCCCGGTTACGGGGAAGACCATTACTGCCGCCAAGCGGCTGATTTAATCCGCACCAAATGCGAACAACCCCACGCGGCTGTACACTTTTTGGTTGGCGGAACTCAAACCAATTTAACCGTTATTGCGGCTTCTTTAAAGCCGTATCAATGCGTCATCTCGGCCGACTCCGGCCACATCAACGTACACGAAACGGGCGCTATAGAGGCTACCGGCCACCGCATTATCCCCGTGCCAGCCGTAGAAGGCAAAATTTCCGCCGCCCAAGTACAGCAAGTGTGCGATGCGCACTATGCCGATGACAACCCGGAATTCTCCGCCCAGCCCAAAATGGTTTATATTTCCTTCCCTACTGAATACGGCACTCTGTACACCAAGCAAGAACTTCAAGAATTGCACGACGTTTGCCAAAAAAACAATCTCTTTTTATTTGCAGACGGCGCACGCCTGGGTTACGCATTAAGCGCCAAAAAAAATACCGTTTCCCTGCCGGAACTGGCCGCTCTTTGTGATGTGTTTTATATTGGGGGTACCAAGGTAGGGGCATTATTTGGAGAGGCAGTGGTAATCACCAACCCGGCCTTAAAAGAGGACTTCCGCTACTACATCAAACAACGCGGAGCTATGTTGGCCAAAGGGTGGTTGTTGGGGCTTCAATTTTTAACTTTATTTGAAGACGATTTATATTTAAACATCGCCCGGCGCGCCAATGAATTTGCCGCACGCATCAAAAAAGCGTTTCAAAAGGCGGGGTTCCCGTTGCTGTATAGCTCTCCCACCAATCAGCAATTCCCCATTTTGCCTAATGACGTGGTAAAAAAATTAGAACAAAAATACGTTTTGGCCCATTTTGGACATCCGGACTCAGACCACACTGTCATCCGTGTATGCACCAGCTGGGCTACCACGGAAGAAAATGTGGCGGCTTTGGAACAAGACATCGCCGCTTTGTAAAATGCTTTTCCTGCCCCTATAAAGGCCCAGCCCGTGGCTGGGCCTTTTGACCCTTGCCCCCGCTCTTTCTAAACAGCTATCCTATTTATATATGAAAAAACTTTGGATTTTGTTATTATTAGCAGCCTGGGCTACCCCTTCCCAAGCTGCCTCTTTCACGCCTGCTCAGCTGGCCGAACAAGCTGTTCAGCAGGCCTTGCAAAATACACGTAAATTGTTTACCGTGCACCCCAACAGTCTGTCTTCTTTACCTAAAGAACAATTCCAGGCTATAGCTACTGCAGTGGCGCTGGTTAAACAAGCTAAACCGTCCGCCTCTGCGCCGGATTTTACCCAAATTCCTCAGCAGGCGTTTCCTGAAACGCTTAGCGTACAGATTATTTTTGATACGCGGGCTAATATTGTGGCGCAATTACAAAAAACCCATATCCCCGCCCAAACGCTTAAAAATGCAAACGGGCTGACCATCACCCAAAAAACACCGGCCGGTAAATACATTCACACAGTATTTATCCCTACGGACGACTTTACCTCAAACCCGGACACGTCCTATCTAACCGCCCGCATAGCCATAGTGCTGGCGCACGAAATATACGGGCACGTTTATCACTATTTACAAAACCCAAAGACGGCCTTTTCATCTGAAACGGCTAAAGAGCTCCGCGCCTACAAACAAAGCACCGCGTTTGCACGTGCGATTATACAATCCCAATTATTTCAAACGTTTCCGAAACAGCTGCAAGAGCAATTCCAAGCGGCTTTAACGAAGGAAGAAGCGCTTTTGCGTTCATATAACGTACAGAAATAGAGCCTTTTAGCACTGGAAAAAGGTAAAATATACATAGTGGCAGGGCCCGCCCGAAAAGACGTCCTCTACCGCAGGAGGAAATATGAGTATTTTTGAAGCGTTAATGATGTTAGGTTTTGGTTTAGCGTGGCCGTTTAACATATCCCGCTCTTTACGCACCAAAACAGCAGCCGGAAAGAGTTTTTTGTTTATGGTCACTATAGAATTTGCTTACGTATGCGGGATGATTCACAAAATTTTGCATAATTTTGACTGGGTATTCTGGCTTTATGTGCTTAACTTTGTAATGGTGGGCATAGATTTTTGCCTAATGATACGTTACAGCAAGCTGGATGCTTTCCGCAATTTGCGCCAGCAAGTACGCAAAAAACACGCCCGCCAGGCTAAAGTTCTATAAAAAACCTTTTACAACCCCAAAAAACCCGGGAACACACCCCGGGTTTTTTAGGGCCCGCCCACGCAAAAAAGCCTTTCCTTTTGGCTTAAATTCTGTATAATGGTTGTATATTGCTTTTTAATTCTAATTCGGAGGAAGAATGAAAAAACTTCTTTTGGCAGTTTTTTTATTGTTGCCTGCGGCGGTTTCCCTGCACGCACAGCAAGATTTAGAGTCTAGCTGGCAGATGGGTGACCTGGACGGTCAACACCGTATAGTGACAGACAACAGTAATAATAACACACCTTTAGCACTCGTGGGTGCGGGCTCCATTAATAATGGCTCCGTTTCCAACAGCTCGCTGACTATTGACGGCAAACAAGTAAACATCAACTCGCAAGCCGCCGCCAGCGAAGCCTACCAATCCAGCTCAGACCAGCCCACCCGGGGCGCCTATCTGGCCGGCGGTGCGGTGTTTAACAATACGGCAGCTAACAACGCCTTAAACATCAGCAACACCACGCTGACCGGTAGAGATGCCTTTGGCGGCGCCGCCATCTTACAATACCGTTCTAACCGTTTTGAAAGCGGTTCAGCAACCGGTAACACGGTAAACATTTCCAACACTACCACCAACAGCTATACATTTACCCCTGTGGGTGGAGCTGGCACTGCCACCATTGGCGGAAATGTGTACGGCGGTTATTCCGAATACGCCATCGGCTCGGCCAATAACAACACCGTCTCTATTACCAACGGTTCCGTTATTAACGGGAATGTATATGGCGGTATGATTAATGACCACCTGTCCCAGGAAGACTTAAAAGAACCGGGCGTATTAAACACCACGGCTGAAGGCAACACCGTTTACGTAAAAGACTCTACCGTCAACGGCACTATAGCCGGTGCGGCGGGGGCTACCACCTCTAACGGGAATACGGTCATTGTGGAAAATTCCACCGTGGATCAAGTTTTTGGTGTGGATCAAAGCCAAGGCATACAAGAATCGGACACGTCCGTCACCTATGCCAACAACAACACGGTAACCATTAAAGGCAGCACCCTGCAAAACGCCGCTGCTGTCAGCACCACTTCCATCAACGCCAGCGGCAACACGCTGACTATTGAGGATTCTTCCATTGCCAACGGTTCCATTTACGCTGTTAATATGCAAGTAGGCTACAGTGCTGACTCCGGCAACCCCGTAGCGGCTACCGTAGGCAATAACCACTTAAATTTGACCGCTTTAAACGGCACGTTTAGTGAGTTGGGGGCTTCGTTAAACTTGGTAGGTACCGCTAGCGGTAACAGTGTTAACATTTCCGGCTCTCAATTAACGTTAAACAATACTTCTGGTAAGTTTTTTGGCAACACCTTAAACTTAACCAAATTAAATAACAGCCATCTGTTAGATTTAACCACCGAGAACGGTATTCTGTTTGGCGGGGCGGGTATGACGTACACCTCCCAAACTAACGCCGGCCCCTCTGAGGAAGCGCCGGAAGCTGTTACCGTAGCCATCAACGGCACCAACAGCAACAACAACACCATCCAAATCAGCGGCGGAAATATAGACGCCACTATATTGGGCGGTTTTGCCGCTTACATCAACGAAGTGGACTACTCCACCATTTCCGAAGACGGCACGTCTGTTACCACCGTTAAAAAAGATGGGTTAACAACTACTACCACCACCATCACGGCGGAAGGCCCGGAAACAGAATCTGAAGATGCGGAACAAGATTCCAGCTTGGTGTATTCTGCTTCCAACAACACGGTTATCTTGGATGGGGTAAACTATTCCGGCACCTTATACGGCGGCTATGTATATGGCGCTGAAATTACCGAAAAGAATATGGTGACCAAAAACAACACGGTTATCTTGCGCGGTAATGTTGATTTGGATTTGACCGCCGTATTATACGGCGGCAGCAACAATTACTACGCCAGCACCAACAAACTGGTTTTTGACCGCACTGTTTCCACCTTCTACAACAGAGAGCAGTTCAAAAACTTTAATAATATTTGGACCATCAACGCCGATTTTGACACAAATACTAAATTTGACTTTGAAGGCGTCTATGCTGAAATGACTTTGGATAAAGCCGCTATGAAAGAAGGCTCCGCTACGGTGGTAAGCACGCAAACCCAAACGGACTTATCCAACATCCAACAAGGCGAAAAAGTCTATGATTTAACCGACAACGGCATTGAGTTGGTAAACGACAAAATGGGTGTGTACTCTTACGAATTAACCGGCGTAAGAGGGGCTGACGCCAATACCGTGGAATGGATACTTACCAGCAAAAAAGATTCCGCCAACGTGGAAGTATATGGTCAGCTTCCGTTAGTAGGGTTAGCTTTGGCCACGGAAGGGGTGGAAATGCTCTCCCACTCTATGGCTGATGCCTGGAAAGATGATAACGATTCCAACACCTTCTTAAACGGCGGTTATCACCACACCCGCTATGAAACCGGCAGCGGTTTTGATTTAGACTCTGGCGTCTTCCAAGCTGGCGCTTGGAAAAAACTGACGGCAGACTGGATGGGCGGCGTGTACGCCAAATATGGTTCCGGCTCGTATGACACCTACCCCATTAAAGTATCCGGCAATGCCGATGTTTATGCCGGCGGTTTGATGACCTCTTACCGCTACAGCGAAACCGGCCGCGTGGAAGCCAGCGTGGAAGTGGGTTATATGAATATGGAATTCACTTCCGGTGATTTAGTGTCCGCCTTCAAGAGCAACGGTATCTATTATGGTGCCAATGCCGGGTTTGTGGAAAACCTGATTGAAGACTTGAACCTGTATGCCAACATCAACTGGCTGCATAAAGGTTCCGACACGATTACCGATAACTTGGATCAAAAAATTAAATTTGATTCTATGCAAAGCTTAGCTATGCGCTTTGGTGCGGATTATGCCTTTACGAACTTGGATTTGTATGGCTTAACCCCGTCCGTAGGCGCGCTGGGTATTTATGAATTTGACGGCAAATCCGCCGTTATTGCCGAAGGCGTAAAGAACGATGAAGCCTCTATGAAAGGCATCAGCGGTCGGGCGCAAATCGGTTTAGAATATCATTCTTACGATACCTACTTCCCGTTGCGCACGGCGTTGACCGTATATGGCCAGGCCGGCAAACGCGAAGGCTGGGGCGCAGAAGCCAATATTACGTTTGAATTCTAAACCCGGCATTCAAAGTTTTAAAAAGCCCTCTTTTTTAAGAGGGCTTTTTTATTGGCTATAACCCATACTCTCTCCTTATAAAAACTTATCAGTTTCCCTGCCATTAAATTATCCCCAACAACCCACACCAACTCAGCCAAATACAACAAGCTTAAAAAGAAACGGCACCCCATACACCAATCTTTGTTTAGCCCTTTGCCCCATACCCCAATGGATTTAGCTCCCCCCAAAATTGTGCTAAATAATATTAGCGCCGCACTCAAACACAAGCCCCTTAACCAGCATCCGCTAAACTTCTGCACACGTATTCAAATATTCCGTCTATCTTCAACAGCAAACACGCTTTTTACATTCGTGCCGATACTCATTGAAAATTTTTACTACAAAAGCCATAAAATTAAGTAAAATAATTTGTATGAATAAATATGCTTCTCTATTTACTTTTGCCAAGCACGCTAACATTACCAAGATGTGGGCGCGTTTTGCTGTGTATTTTATGTTTATGTTTAAACGCGCAAAAGTATTGAGGAGCGGAACGTTTTAAGAAAATTAATGATGTAATACACAAAACCGGCTCCTGTTAAAAGAGCCGGTTTTTTAATGTAAAAAAGAGGACAAAATGACAAAAAAATGGATAATCTGCACCGCCGCCGCGGTTGCCTGCACACTTACCGCGCACGCGTATGACCAACAGGCCTTCCTGCGCCAATACAAAGACACTATCGCCATTGTGGAAACCAACTTTACCAACGGTTTGCCCGTTTGTGCGTACGAAAAAGAACAACTGTTTAAAAAAGATTTTTTAATGCGCGCGGCCGAATTTGGCCCTCAGGATTTATTGGATAAAGTACTTTCTTTAGCCACCAGCCCCTTGCAAATCTTACAGCAAGACAACCTGGGCCGCACCGCTCTTTTTTATGCTGCCAATGCCCAATTTGCAGACAGTCTGCTCAACCGTTTTCTTTCGTTGGAAGCTGCACGCAGCTTAAAATCCGGCTACTCTTTTGTAAACGAAAGCCCGGTGCCTGCTTCTCAAAAAGTGTTGCGCTTTTTAAACAAGAAAGATAACGACGGCGCCACCGCCTTAATGATTTTGTTAAGAGACGGCAAAACCAGCGCCGCCCTGCGCCTGCTGGAACGCGGGGCTAACCCCTGCACAAAAGACAAAGACGGCGTTACCCCCCTGCATATGGCTGTTTTAGCCACACAAACTGACGACCCGGCCGCTCTTCGCGCCTTGCAGCAGGTATTAAAGGCCTGCCCCAAAAACATTTCCACCAAAACAAAGGACGGGCTGTTACCTATGGACTGGGCCCGCCGCGCCCATCTTGCCCAAGCCTATGAAGTGTTAAATAACGCCTATCAAGCGGCCCAAAAACAAAAACCGTATAACTGGGAAGGCAAATTAAACGCTTTATAAGTTTTTCTCCAACACGGCTTTCATTAAACCCCTGCTGCACAGCAGGGGTTTTTACACCAAATACAGGCGATACGTTATTTACATTTTATTACGGCCGTAACAAATATAGCAGCAAAAACGCTCTTAACTTGGCGGCAAAAGTTTAAGCCACCCTTTAAACAAAAACCCCCGGCATAGCCGGGGGTTTTTAATTAGCGGCCCAAATATTTAAATGGATACTGCAATACATATTTTAAAAAGCGGGCCGGGTGCATTTGCGGATCGGGAGAACGGTCAAAAAATTTAAAACGCTGCAAATTGTATTTTTTTATCAGCTTAAGCCAGGGATGTTCCGGGTCTGTATGGGGTTTGCCGCCCATTTTTAAATATTGCTGATAAAACTTTTGCCAAGGGGCGTTCCAAGTATAAGTCCAAAAACGGACTCCCCCTCCCGCACAGTGATAAATCAGCACGTCCTTACGGTTCTTATCCAAATATTTGGGGTTGCTGGGCAAGCAGTTGCAAATATCGGGGAGAACTTCTACCTGTATGCCAAACTCCTGAAACATCACATTTACCACACCTTGATCCGGGCACACTAAATTTTCCAGCCACTCATCCGTTTTGTGATAGCACCACATACGCAGCTCTTTGCGGTGCGGGATATTGTCGCAAAACAACGTTACCCCCGCATTATAACAGGGCACGGTCATATCATATTGCGGCAAAGGTTTGATAAAATTTTTGGTAATGAGGGTAAGGCCTTTTTGGGTGTCTTTACACATAGCTACGCCGGTTTTGTCACCAAAGTTATCAAAGATGTAGCTCAAATCCCCGCCAATCATCACGTCCACGTCAATATAAAGCACTTTTTTATACGTGTCCAGCAAATCAAAAATTTCATAGCGGGCAAAAGTAAGCTGGCTGAAATTTTTAAAATTAATGTGGTTGAAGTTTGTTTCAACGGCAAAATGATACTCGGTAAAATGGCAGGGGATAATGGCGTTTAAAAAAGCCTTGTCGGCCGGGGTAAACCCCTGGTAATACACCAACACATCGGTGTTTTCCAACAGTTTAGAGCAATGCTCTTTTAAACTCAACAAGGCTGTAGCCAGCGTAAAAATAAAACGTTCGTTACAAGAAAAGAAAATAGCATTTTTTTTATTCATATCGCTTTCCAAAAAAGTCTGTGTAATATGATAGAATTATAGCATAATTACAGGAGGACGCCCGTGGACGAACGCCTCAACACCCTTAAACTGGCCGCACTTCAGGCTCAAAAGATGATAACCCTGCCCGCCCAAACCAGCCGTTTGGCGGCGTGGGCTATAGGCGCACACCGGGCCCGCAAGGCATTAAAACAAAAAATCCGCCTAGGGGTTAGACGGCTTTTTCATAAAACGCCCGCACCAAACGGCCCTTTGCGGGTTTTGGTACACATACGCGGCGGAATTGGGGACGTTTGTATGAGCCGTATTTTTGTAAAAGCGCTGCGCCAGGCGTTGCCCAAAGCGGTTATTTTATTTTGTTACGACAGTCAAAAAATAGTGGAAGCCGTATTTCAGGACGGGCAATTTATAGACGGTTTCCAAAACCGCAAATACATCCCTCAAGAATTTGACTTAGTCATTTCCGGCTGCCATACACTTTATTTTTCCTTTTACCGGGAAGAACGCTTAAAACAGTTGGCCCCTTCTTTTATGCCGGCTTTTTACCGTGGGCTGGAAATACAAAAAATTTTAAACGTGTTTGAACAAAACACCCCGTATTTGGATGGCTATTTGGCTAAAATCACCGTACAATACGGCAGCAGCCGGGTAGCCAATTTAGGGCTTTGCACTGGGCTTGAGTTAACCCAAAAATCCCGTGCAGACATTGCCTTAGACCCCGCCCAAACCAAAGACATTTTAACCCGTCTAGGCCTCTACGGAAAAAAATACATCACCATACACGACGGTATCAACACCCATACCGATACCTCCTACGGCCACCCCACCCGCTGTTGGCCTGCCGCTTGCTGGAGGGAATTTGCGGCCCTGTTTAAACGCCGCTATCCCGGCATTATGATTGTACAACTAGGTGGCAGCAAAAGCACCGTGTTTGATTTTGCCGATGTTTCTTTAGTGGGTAAAACCTCCGTGCGGGACTTGCCGCATATTTTAAACAACGCCCTGTTTCACGTGGACGGAGAAAGCGGAATGGTGCACTTTGCCAATTTAACCAAAACCCCTAGTATTGTGTTGTTTGGCCCGTCCGAAGCGCAGTATTTGGCCTATGCGCAAAACATCAATTTATCCGCCCCCAACTGCGGGGGATGTATGAATATAGACTTTAGGTGGATGTCTTGCTGCGCTTTGGGATACCCGCCTCATCAACAATGTTTGGCGTCCATTACGCCGCAAACCGTATTAAAAGCCGCCGGGCATTTTTTAAAAAATAAATAAACTTGCCACAAATAAAAAAAATTGCTATACTATTTGTGTAGTAGTTAAGGGCCTGTAGCTCAGCTGGGAGAGCGCCTGCATGGCATGCAGGAGGTCGCAAGTTCGATCCTTGTCAGGTCCACCATTTTAAAACTTATTACCCGCCGAAAGGCGGGTTTTTTATTGCCCCCAAAAAGTTCCCTTACATCCTTAACTATACCAGCACTCACGGGGCACTCCTTATACACCTTTATATTTCACGACCGGGAACTTAAAAGAAAAACAAACCGTTTTGCCCCCACTCAAGCAGTAACATTTTATATACTGGTTATATGTTTGAATTTTATAAAGACAAGTTTACCCGATGGGTGATTTTACTTACCTTGTTACTCCGCTTAGCCTTACTGGGGTATGTATTGGTGTTTAATCCGCTGGGAACAACTTTCTTTACTTTTCCGGATTCTCCCAACTATCTTTATGCCGCGCATTCCTTGTTGGATACAGGCACCCTGCTGGAACCCCACACCCAAGCCCCGATGACATTTCGCACACCGGGATATCCGGTATTTTTAGCGCTGATATGGAAAGCATTTGGGCAGCAGACAACCGCGGTCATAGTGGGGCAAATTATTTTATCCGTACTACTCATAGCGCTTTGTTACCAAGCGGCAAGGGTTTTTCTTTCCCAAACGGCAGCACGTGCGGCAGCCGTATTATGCGCCTTTAGCACCGTATATTGGGCTTATACGTATGCGTATTTATCCGACATTTTATTTGCCTTTTTAATCACGGCTTTTTTATGGGCGGTACTTTTACACATAAAAACATCCGGCACCCGCCCCTTACTGGCGGCTAGCCTGTTGCTGGCGCTAAGCGTATATGTACGCCCGGTAGCGCAAAATGTATTCTTTATTAGCCTGGTGTTACTTGTCATAAAACACTATAAAACAGGCCTCAAAAAAACTTGCCAACAGGCTGTTATTTTCATATTGCCCTTCCTGCTTTTAACCGGGGCTTGGCAAGTGCGAAACAAAATACAAACCGGCTACGCCGGGTTTCACTCGTCAGCTGCGTACAATTTATATTTTTGGAATTTGGACAGCGTAGCCCGCGAAAAAGGCCTCCCGGCGCAAGAAGGCTCCCGCCTGCTTTTACAAGCCCTACCGAAAGACTTTTACACCTGGCCGCTAGCCCGCCAAGATGCCTGGTTCACACAACACGCCCGGGAAATGATTGCCAAATACTGGCCGGAAAAATTAATCCGTGCGCCGTATTGGTTGGCAAAAACATTATTGGGAGGTTCTTACACGCAGCTTTCCCGGTTAATTTTAGGGCGCCCAGCTTTAAGCGAAGAGGAGTTTTCTTACCAACTAAACAAAACTTCTGCCTTACCCGCCAAACATTTACAACACCCGGCAGACTGGGCCCTCTTTGCCCTTTGCGCCGCCCAAACCCTGCTTACGGCCGCCTTGGCCTTTATAGGGGTTTGGGCCATTATAAGGCAAAAAAACCAACGCGGGTTTTTAATATTTATGAGTCTGTATATTTTGTATTTTTGGGCCATTTCTTCCACTTTTTTTGGTGCGGGCGGCCGTTACCGCGCCCCGTTTGAAAGCGCCTTGTGTATATTGGCCGGGGCCGGTTTTTGCGCTTTGCAAAGCCAAATTAAAAAATTCCGCCTTACCAAATAAACCTCTACCGCTAACCTTTGTTGGCTAACCCTCAAACGGTTTCGTTCCGCTTCAAGGCACTTATCAGTTTGTGTTTGATACACACGTTGCAACAAAAGATAACCCCGCCCGGCTCCGCCTTGTCTTTAAGCGTTTAGCTACTACGTAAATTAAAATATATTCAAAAAAATACCCCCTGCTATTTAGGCAAAGGGGGTAAAAAAATTGGGTGTTTTTGTAAACAAGTTTTAGGAGAAGTAGGTTCGCACTCACTTAAAAAGCAAGCACCTGCGCGCCCGACTCTTTAAACGGAAAAAGAAAACCCGCTTAAATACCCAAAGACAAGCTGTCCACCAAGAAGGACGGCAACTTAGCTGCTTGCATTTTGCGTTGGGTGGGGTGATAGTCGTATTCTTGGCGCAAAAAACGGAAAGTGCCTTGTTCGCTATCCCAAATACCAAAGGACGCACGAGGGTTGTTATCCCGCGGCTTACCCACAGAACCGGGATTAATGATGTAGCGCATATTGTCTTCTAGCTTGACCACAAAATCATCGCTGCGGTTTAAAAACACGCCGCATTCCTGTGCGTTGCCGCGTATATAAAACGGTAAATGTGTATGCCCTACAAAACAGATTTGTCCCTTCCACAAAGGGTAATTAACCTTAAACTGCATACAGCTGGAAAAATACTCTTTAATAGGATCCAACGGCGTGCCGTGTACTACCGTAAAGTTGTCCCCTTGGAAAGAATGCGGCAAAGACGAAACATACTTGATGGTATCGTCACTCATTTGCGTGCGGCTGTAATCTAACGAGAGGGACGCCTCCCGATTAAAAAAACTTTCCAGTTCCGGCAAAATAAACACCGCATCGTGGTTACCCATTACGCTAACAAGATTTTTTAAAGCAGACACGCGCTGTACACAGGCTTCCGGGTCGGGGCCGTAACCAATCAAATCCCCGCAAAAGATAAAGTGTTCCACTTTCTCTTTACGCAAGCGCTCCAAGCACGCTTCCAACGCTTCAAAATTACCGTGAACGTCTGAAAATACCCCGTATAACACTTATGCCTCCGCCAAAGATTCTATTTCTTCTTTCTTTTGCATTCCGGCCACGGAGCGGTCTTCCAAGTTAACAGACATCACCTTAGACACCCCACTCTCTTCCATCGTAATCCCATACAGCATACGGGCCGATTCCATCGTGCGTTTGTTATGCGTTACCACGATAAACTGCGTAGTTTTGGAAAATTCTTTAATCAAATTTACATACCGCTCCACATTGGCTTCGTCCAATGCGGCGTCGGCCTCGTCCATAATACAGAAAGGGGACGGGTTATGCGTAAAGAACGCAAACAGTAAAGACAACGCCGTAAGCGTTTTTTCTCCGCCGGACATAGAAGAAATATTTAACAGCTTTTTACCCGGCGGCTGGGCGTAAATCTCTATGCCGGTTTCCAGCAGGTTTTCCGGCTGGGTAAGCACCAAATCACACTCCCCGCCGCGAAACAACGTTTGATAAATATTTTTAAAATGCATACGCACCTGTTCAAACGTGTAACGGAAGTTTTCACGCGTGGTTTGGTTAATTTTATTAATAGCGGATTTTAAATCTTTTTTGGCGCCGTCCAAATCCCCTATTTGGGTTTTTAAGAAGGTATGGCGCTCGGTCAAGGCGTCGTATTCTTCCGGTGCGGTCATATTCACGGCGCCCATATTTTCTATACGCTTTCTCATCATTTTAACGCGGTCGTAATCCACCGGTTTGTCGCCAAAATTCATAGCAGCTTCTTCCGGGGTAATATTCCAGCTTTCAAACAAATTATTCACTACAGTAGTGCGCTGGCGGCGCGCGTTGGAAAGCGCATTTTCCAAATCGTTCTTTTTAATTTGCAGTTCAGACACTTGCTTTTTGCTGGCATTAAGTGCGGCGGTTTTTTCGTCAAACTCTTTCTTTAAGGCTTCCACTTCGCCGCGCAGTTTATGCTCGTCCAGCTCTAAACGGGCCAGGTTGTCCCGCTCGGCGGACAATTTGGCCTGCGTGGAAAGTTTTTCGTCCGCCAAACTTTTTAAACGTGCGTTGGAAGAGGCAATTTGTTCGTTGCGTTTGCCTTCGTTATCCAATAAAGAGCGGTATTCAAAATCGGTAGATTTTAAATCCAGCTCTACGTTATTCTTTTTAATTTTTATTTCGTATAACGAGGAACTCAACGTATTAATTTGCGCTTTTAAGCCTTCTGCTTCTTTTTGCAATTCTTCCTTTTGGAGGGAGAAAGCCTGCACTTGCCCGGCAAGCGTTTGCTGCTGCTGTTTAAGTTCTTCCAAATTCTGTTTCAGCGCCTGGGCTGCCTGCCGGCGGGACTCCAACCGAAGCGTTATTTCCTGCTTTCTGGCAGCAGAGCGGGCTAACTGTTCCTGCAGGCGGCGCAGTTCATTTTCTTTATTAGCCAGTTCGTTGCGAACAGAGTTCTGCGCGATGGCTTCTTCCTGATATTTAATACGCTGCGCGCGCAAGGCTTCTTCCGCCTTGGACAACAAATCATAATTGGCAATAATTTCTTTAGAGAGGGCGTCCTCTTCCTGCGCGCGGGAGGATTCTTCCCGTTTCACGGCATCTTCCTCTCCCCAATAGGCTTCCGGCGCTTTTACGCCGCTGGCTCCGCCCGCCACAAAAAACGTTCCGCGCACTTCACCTTCTTGCGGGCAGTTATAATCCCCAATAATATAATTAATCAGCCCTTCCAATTCCGGGGCATAAGAAATCTGCCCTTTTAATCCGCCCTCTTGCGGCGCGGCCGCCGGCACGGCGTTGAGTACAATAAATTTTGCGCGGGCTTTGCCGTGTTCTTTTAATTTAAGGACAGCCGCCTCCACCGCCTGCAGATTGTCACACACCACCGCATCTAAATATTTACCAAAGGCGTCCTCCACCGCTACGCCCAACGCAGCAGGATATTTTAACGCCTTTCTAAGCGTGCCTTTTATACCGGCAATTCCGCTTTGCGTAACCAGCTGAACGCCCACCCAGTAAGGGTCGTTTTTCCCTTGGGTTTGAATAAGCTCCAACTTGGCGGCCAGGGCGGCACGGGCGGATTTAACGGAAGAGAGTTTCTCATTAAGCGCACTGCGCGCGGATTGCAATTCTTTTACTTTCGTTTCGTCCGCCGCGATGGCCGCTTTGGCGGCTTCGGCTGCACGCTGTTTTTCTTCCAACCGGGCGCGGACTTCCTGTACGGATTTTTCCAACTGGGCTAAGCCCGCTTGGGCGCCTTGGCTGTTTTTTTCCAAAGTAATTAAATCTTCGTTTTCACGTTGGGCAGAGGATTCTTCCAACGATATTTTGTTAGATACTTCCATCTGCTTTTGTACTAGACGCATCTGCTCGTTAGAAGCTTTTTGGGCATCGGAATCGGTTTGGCGCAGGCGTTGTTCCAACTGTTGGGAAGCGGCCACCTGTTCGTTGTATTTGGTTTGCAGAGGATCTAATTCTTTACTTATTTGTTCCAGCTGTTCTTTTAAACGGGCTAAAGCCGGGGTAAGTTCCGCCAAGCGGTTTTGGCCGCGTTGGGCTTCCACCCCGCTGGCGGCTAGCTGGTTGGATAATTCGGCCGTTAAACTGTCACAATTTTTTATAGCCCCTTCTAACAGCCCCACCTGATATTTGCTGGCGGAGATTTTTTCATTAAAAGCGGCGGATTCTTTTTGCTTGTGAGTTAAATTTAAATCCAGTGCGGCCGTTTGCCCTTCCTGCGCGGAAATACGGCTATCCAAATCCGTCAACTGACGCACAACCGGTTCTAAATCCGCCGAAAGCTGGGCGATGGTTTTGTCTGACTCTTTGATAGAGCAAACGGAAATGGCAATTTCGCTTTCCTTTAACTCCTCGCGGTAACGTTGATACAAGCGGGCTTTTTTGGCTTCGCTGTCCAGCTTTTTAATTTGCTCTTCTATTAAAGCCACCGTATCGGCCAGGCGGGCTAAATCCAAATCCACGCGTTCCAAACGTTTGATACATTCTTCCCGTTTAACTTTGTACTTAGATACGCCGGCTACTTCTTCAAACATTTCCCGCCGCTGCTCAGGCGATGCCGCCAACACGCTTTCTACACCGCCCTGGTCAATAATGGCGTAGCCTTCCCCGCCAATACCGGTATCCAAAAACAAATCGCGAATATCGCGCAAGCGGCATTGTACTTTGTTTAAATAGTACTCGCTCTCTCCGGAGCGGAAAATTTTACGCGTAACGGTAATTTCATCAAAATCCAACGGAAGCTGCCGGGTGGCATTGTCAAACACCATACTGACCTGTGCCATATTTAAAGGGGCGCGTTTGGCGGTACCGTTAAAAATAATATCTACCATAGAAGCGGAACGAAGGGACTTCCAGCTCATCTCACCAATGGCCCAACGCACCGAATCAATCACGTTGGATTTACCGCACCCGTTAGGGCCCACCACACAGGTAATACCGGGCTCAAAATCCAGGCGGGATTTGTCGGCAAAGGATTTAAAACCGATGATTTCTATTGCTTTTAAATACATAAACGTCCCCTTTAGGCAGATATAGCCCTATTATACCATTTCCCTCTTATTTATAGGCTGTTTAGGCATAAGCGCTTGCGTTCTACGCGTACTAAGAAGAAACGAAGCCAATGCCTCGGCGAGGCTTAGACGGAAAAAAATTCTTGCAAAGTATTGATTTTTTTATTAGACTTTTTTCGTAAGACTGTTTTTCCTGAAACAAGGAGGATTCTCAAATGGCAGAAAAAGTATTGAAAGTTGGAATGGAACGCGAAGACGGCTTCCTCTATTACATTGACAAAGACGGCGACATCGCCCGCGTACAAATGGCCCGTGGCGGCAAAAAAGGCGGCAAGCCGAAAAAAGTTGAAAAATGCGGCATCAAAAAAGAAAAAGGATATCTGTATTTCTTAGATAAGAAAGGCGATGTCTCTAGAGCTAAAATGGTGAACGCCAAATAAATTTATTCCCCGCGCAAGCGGGGATTTTTTTGCCCTTTACAAGGGGCCGTGCAAGACCGTTCTTTCACACACCACCTCCGGCTTGCTCCAGCACGCTAACCCCAAGAGGCGTTTTCATTTCTTTTATTTAAAGCTACTGCTTGATTTTTTATTGCCCGGGCTTATACTACCTATAAGGTAATACAAGTTGTACGGAGGCTCATCAAATAATCCTTAAATTCTTCCACCCGCTGCACCCCCGGCCGCACACGCGGCTGGCGCCCCGCGCTTTAACGCTCGTACGCGTTGACACTTTATTCTTATTAATGGTTTAATTACAGTACGGGGACAACTCGTAACAGAAATACGGAGGCATTTTATGGATATTAAGATTACCGCTAAAAATATCAAATTGACGCCTGCTATTAAAGAATTTATTAATACGCGCGTCGGCAAAATTGAAAACTTTTTTGACAACATTGTTTCCGCCCAAGTGTTAATTTCCGTAGAAAAGAAAATTAATCAACGTGCAGAAATCATTGTACACACCGGAGCCAAAACCACTTTAACCGCCAGCGCCGTGGAAAGCAACCTGTATAAAGCTATCGACGCTGCCGCCATTAAAGTAGAAGGCCAAGCTAAAAAAGTAAAAAGCAAAGCCAAAGCCCGCAAAGTAACCAAAAAATCCGTAAAAGAAGTGGCGGAAATTAACCCGTTTGCGGAACACATGATGATTTCCCAAAACGACGTAAAATTCTCCGTAATTAAACAGGTGGAAGTTTCCCCTATGAACCCGGAAGACGCCGCTTACGAAATGGAACGGTTGGGTTATTCCTTCTGGATGTTCTTGGACGAAGATTCCAAACAAATCAACCTTATTTTCAAACGGTTGGACGGAACCTACGGCTTAATTAAACCCATCAAAAAGAAATAAACGGGTTTAGGAAGGTAACGTTATAGCGGAATTTACCAAGTCAGTCACCGTGTCAGAACTGCTCCAGGTTAAACGCCTTAACCTGGAGCTGGTCTGCGGGAAAAGATACATCCACCGGGAGATTACGCACACCAGCGTCAACCGCCCGGGCCTGGCTTTATGCGGGCACTTGGATAACTTCCGCGCACACTCTGTACAAGTATTCGGCCGGGGAGAACAAGCCTACTGCTTGCGGGAAAACAAAACCCGCCTAAAAAGCAATATCGCCAAAATGCTAAGCGAAGGGCAGGTGCCCTGTGTAATTATGGCGGCCGATTTAGACCCGCTACCCGCTGTTAAAAAAGCCTGCCTAAGCGCGGATGTGCCTTTATTAAAAACCACGATGGATTCTTCGGCATTTATGTCGGAGTTTTCTTTATTTTTAGACGAAAAACTCTCCCCCGTTACGCACATTCACGGGGTACTGGTGGGAGTAAGCGGAATTGGGGTATTAATCCGCGGCGGGGCCGGTATTGGTAAAAGCGAATGCGCACTGGAACTTATTAAACGTGGGCACATTTTAGTGGCGGATGACGTGGTGGAAGTACAGGCCCGATGGGGACGTTTTTTGGTGGGCTCCTGCCCGGCGATGTTAAAACATTATATGGAAGTACGCGGGCTGGGGATTATTGATGTGGAGCTGTTATTTGGGGTGGGCTCTACGTTAGACGAAATGAATATTGAGCTGGAAGTAGTGCTTACGCCACCCCAAAAAAACGGCTTAGACCGCCTGGGGGTAGAACAAAATACTACAAATATTTTGGGGGTAGAGGTACCGTCTATGACACTGCCGGTAACGCCGGGGCGCAACTTAGCGGTGCTGATTGAAGTGGCGGCCTTAAACCAGCGGTTAAAATCCCAGGGGATTTTTTCCGCCAAAGAATTTAGCCAAAAAATACTAGACCGTATGAAAAAATCGGCAAAAGAACATGAAAAATAAACGCAAACTTTTTATTATTACCGGAATGAGCGGAGCGGGTAAATCCCAAGCACTTAAAATCTTTGGAGATTTTGGGTTCTACTGTGTGGACAACCTGCCCTTGGCGCTTTTTAAAGATTTCATTAAATACGTATTAGGCCGGGAAGATTTGCAAAACATCGCCCTAGGCATAGACATCCGCGAAGGGGAAAGCCTTAAAGAAATGCCCAAAATGCTGCAAGCACTGGGCAAGAATGATTTTGCAACCAAAGTCATTTTTCTTGATGCGGCAGAAGAATGCCTCATTCGTCGTTTTTCGGAAACCAAACACAAACACCCCATACACAAAAAGCTGGCAGCCGCCATTGCGCACGAACGGAGTGTTTTGTCTCCCATACAAGTGCTGGCCGATAAAGTGATAGACACGTCTGATTTAAAATTAGGAGAACTGAAAGAAAAACTTTCCGCCTTATTGGAATCTAAACGGGAAGGCGATATGCAAATATCGGTGGTTTCCTTTGGGTTCAAGCACGGTATTTTGAAAGATTGCGATATTGTAATGGACGTACGCTTTCTGCCCAACCCATATTACATACCGGAACTAAAAGAAAAAACCGGGCTGGATAAACCCGTGCAGGACTACATTATGTCCTTCAAAGAAACCAAAGAATTTGCGGAAAAATTTGCGGAACTTATCAAATATTTGATACCAAAATATATAAAGGAAGGTAAAAGCTACCTGACCATCGCCATAGGCTGCACCGGCGGCAAACACCGCAGCGTGTTTATGGCGCACGAACTGGCAGAACGGCTGCGCAAGGCCGGGCTTACCGCTTCCGAATTTCATAGAGATATAGGACTTTAATTATGGTAAAAATTATTTTAGTAACCCACGGCAACTTAGCCCAGGAAATGCTGGACACCACGGCGCAGATTATCGGCAAAACGCCGGAAGATTTTCAAACCTTAGCCATTACGGCTACGGCTTCGGTAGAAAAAGAAGCTGAAAAACTAAAAGCGATGCTTAAAGACTGCCCGGACGGAGCCGTTATCTTAACGGATATTTTTGGCGGCAGCGCCACCAATGTATCCCTTACCGCCAGCAAAGATTGCCCCAAATGCAACGTCATCACGGGGTTAAACCTAAGTATGTTGTTAACGGCGGTAAACAACCGCAAAAAACTTTCCGCCAAAGAATTGGCCGAAAAGATAGAAGCCGACGGCAAACGTGCGGTCATCAATGCCACGGAACTTTTGATTAAAGGATTATAATGCCTATTGTGTTTGCGCGCGTGGACGACCGGCTAATCCACGGGCAAATTGTACAAGCTTGGCTGCCGGAGCTGAATGTGGACGAAATCCTTATCCCCTGTGCCAATCGGGAGAAGGGAAACGTCAACACGGGGCTTCTGCGGCTTTGTTTGCCTTACGAGTACGAACTGACCGTGCTGGAAAGCAACCGCTGCAAACAATATGTGGAAAATTCTTCCAAAAACATTTTTCTGTTAGCGGCCTCTTTACAGGACATTATGCCGCTGATAGAGGACGGGCTGAAAGTAAAATCGCTTAATATAGGCGGAATGCATTTTAAACAAGGTGCCCAAAAGTTGGATGAAAATGTATTTTTGGATGAACAAGACAAACGCCTTCTCTCTATTTTTAAAACACTGGGTTTAAATATAGAAACCCGCGCTGTTCCCAATGCAAAATCCATTTCTTTGGAAGGAGTGATTCCATGACGGCAGCTGTTATTTTGTTGTGTATTTTGGCCGCCTTATTGGAATTAGACACCACCTACGTAGGGCAGCTAACCTTCTCCCGCCCGATTATAGCCGGGCCTATTTTTGGCCTGATTACGGGGGATTTAATGGCCGGCATACAAGTGGGGGTGTTTACGGAACTGTTATTTGTGGACATTTCTCCTTTAGGGGGTATTATTCCCCCCAGCGGGGTGATGTGTTCCGCCATTGCGCTTATTTTGTACTCCTTAGGGATAGAGCTTTACTTTGGTTTTTTCTTAGGGGTTGTGGCCGGTATTATTTACGGACATTTAGACAAATGGATGCGCAAAGCCCGTTTTAAAAGAATGGTGTTTTTAGAGAAAAACGCCGCGCAAAACCCCAATGCTTTTTCCAGAACGGTCATTATGCTTATTGTATCCGCTTTTTTACTTAATTTGATTTTTATTTCGGTATGCGCCTGGATTTGTACCCAACTGATGTACAATTTGGTGGCATACATACCGCTTAAAGCGTATGCAGCGTTTAAATTTGCGTATATGGCAGTACCGTGGATTGGGCTGGCCACATTGATACCGGCCTTCCGGTTAAAAACGAGGTAACCCTATGAATTTTTCAATGCACTTGCGTTTGTTTTTGCGTTCGTTTTTCTTACAAACGGGGTGGAATTTTGCCAAGTACCAAAACGTAGGGCTTACGTTTATTATGCTGCCGTTTTTGCGCCGGCTTTATAAGCAGGATAAAGAGGAACTCCCGGCTGTAATTACGCGGTATTTGGATAGTTTTAACACGCAGCCAGTTATGGCCTCTTTTTGTATAGGGGCGCTGGCTAAAAAAGAAGAAAACATCGCAAAAGCCAAATCGGTAACCATATTTAAAGAACAACTGGCCGAATGGACGGCTGCGCGCAGGGGGTTATCCATCACTGCCGCTTCTATTGGGGACCGCCTCTTCTGGGGCACGTTAAAACCGCTTACACTACTGTTAGCCATTTTTATATGGATGATTTTAGGCGTTAATTTTTTTGAAATAGAGCTATTGGAAAACCCTCTGGTGTTTGACGCCTTGTGCGCGTGTGGAGCTGCATTTTTTATTTATAACACTATTGCACTGTTTGTAAAATGGCAGGGGATTTCCATTGCCTACAACTCGGACGAAAAAACCTGCTTTGGATTAACTAAATTTGATTGGAACAAAACCATCTATTACGCCAAACACATTGGGCTTATATTAACCGCCGGATTGATTATTTTTGGAGTATATCATTACTTTAAAAACATAGAGCTTAATTTGTATTTTATGACCCGTGCGGTGGTGGTATTATTTTTTATTATGCTCAGCTTTTTAACCCGCAAATTAAAAATACCCAATATGTATTTATACATTGCGGCCGTAATAATTTTTAATTTAGCGTGTTATTTATAATAAGGGGTAAAACAGGTGATAAAACAAGACATCAAAATTTCTAATCGGCTGGGGCTGCACGCCCGGCCCGCGGCTATGATAGCACAAAAAGCCGGGGAATTTTCTTGTGATGTAAAAATAGCTAAAGACGATGTGGAAGTAAACGCCAAAAGCATAATGGGTGTTATGATGCTGGCGGCGGAATATGGCTCTTTTGTGCGCCTTACCACAGATGGCGAAGACGAGCAACAGGCCGCCCAAGCCATTGCCGAATTATTTAACAACAAATTTAACGAAGAATTCTAAGGGGGACGTATGTTTGTATTAAAAGGCGTGGGTGCAAGCCCCGGTGTAGCGATAGGCCCGGCAGTCATATTGCCGGGGGACTCGTTTGCCGTTAGCCGGCAGTATATAGACCCCTCGGAAGTAAAAGCAGAACTGGCCAAAATGAAAGCCGCCGTGGATAACACAATGCGCGAGCTGGACAACTGTGAAAAAAAAGTACTGGCCACCCTGGGGCAGGAATACGCCCAATTAATGTCCACCCACAAACTGATTTTACAAGACCCCAGTTTGTACGATTCTATCCGCAAAAAAATAAAAGACGAACACCTAAGCGCCCAAGCTGCCACCTTTTTAACCTTGCAGGAATTGGCCGCCAGTTTTGAAAAAATAGAAGACCCTTTTTTTAAAGAACGCCGCAACGACGTGTTTGACGTAGGCAAGCGCTTAGCTAAAAATTTAGAAGCGGATAAAGGCGAATTTTTAGCTTCTATCAAAAAACCTTCTATTTTAATTGCGCACACGCTGTATCCGTCCGACACCATCAACCTGCAAGAAAACCAGGTGCTGGGCTTCTGCACGGATGTAGGCGGTAAAACCAGCCATACGGCCATTTTGGCACAAAGCCTAAAAATGCCGGCTGTGGTGGGGCTTTCCAGCGCGGCCAAACAAGTTCAGAAAGACGACACCGTTATTGTGGACGGTGACAACGGCCTTTTAATCATTAATCCAGACCGTTATACTCTGGCCAATTACAAAAAAATCCAAAAAGAAAACAAAAAGGCCGAAGCGCTTTTAAAAACCATCAACCACCTGCCCGTTATTACGCAGGACGGACACGCGATGAAGTTGTTCGTCAATTACGACCCGCGTACCGACACCAAAGAAAACAAAAAGCTGATTACCGACGGCTTGGGGCTCTTGCGTACGGAATTTTTGTTTATGAATACGCCCACTCCGCCTACGGAAGAGGAACAGCACCGGATGTATCTTTCGGTAGCCAAGCGGTTTGATATGCGCCCGGCCACTATACGCCTGGCGGACTTAGGCGGCGACAAAATGCCCCAATTCCCGCTGGACGAGTTTGACCAGGAACAAAACCCCTTTATGGGTTGCCGCGGGGTAAGGTTGTTATTAAAAAACCCGGATTTATTACACACCCAGCTACGCGCCATTTTGCTTACGGCGTGTGAAGTTCCCGCCCAAATACGCATAATGATACCGATGGTCTCCAGCGTGGAAGAAGTACGCCACGTACGTACGGCTTTTAACCAGGTGTTGCAAGAGCTGGAGCAAACAGGCAAAAAACCGGTTAACAAGGTGGCGTTGGGGGCGATGATTGAAGTGCCGGCCGCGGCTATGGCTTTGGACGGAATGATTGGGCTGTTGGATTTTATTTCCATAGGCACTAATGACTTGATACAATATTTAATAGCGGTAGATCGCGTAAACCAGGAAGTGGCCCATATGTACGACCCGTGCCACCCGGCTGTTATACGCACGTTAAACCTCATTATCCAAACCGCGCACAAACGCGGTAAAAGAGTAAGCATTTGCGGGGAGCTGGCTTCTGACGCCAAAATGCTGCCGCTGTTGCTGGGGCTGGAGCTGGACGCTCTTTCCGTTACGCCGCGTATGTTTCTGCGCGTAAAGAACAACATCCGCAATTTAAATTTTGAAACCTGTTCCGATATGGCCCAGGCAGCGCTGCTGATGGGAAGCTCGGATGAGATACGCAGTTTAATAGAGCAAAACAAAAATGAAGATTCGTAATTTTTCCATTGTTGCACACATAGACCACGGCAAAACCACTTTGTCAGACCGTATTCTGGAAGACACCGGCACGGTACCCAAGCGCAAAATGCAGGCCCAATTATTAGACGGTATGGATTTGGAGCGCGAACGCGGTATCACCATTAAAGCCAAGGCGGTGCGCATTCAGTATAAAGACTATATTTTAAATTTAATTGACACCCCCGGCCACGTAGATTTTTCGTACGAGGTGGCGCGTTCTTTGCGCGCCTGTGAAGGCGTACTGTTGTTGGTGGATGCGTCTCAAGGGGTGGAAGCGCAAACGGTGGCCCACGCGCATTTAGCCAAAAAGCTGGGGTTAAAAATCATCCCGGTAATGAACAAGGTAGATTTGTCTCAAGCGGATGCAGACGCTTCCGAAGAACAACTGTGGGACATTTTGGGCGAACCCATAGAGGCCGAACGCGTAAGCGCCAAAACCGGTATGGGGATAGAACATTTATTAGACCGCATTATTGAGGACGTACCCGCCCCGGACGGAGATGAAAATGCCCCCACCCGCGCCCTTATTTTTGACTCGTTTTACGATCCCTTCCGCGGTGTTATTATGTACATACGCCTGGTGGACGGCAGCATCAAACCGGGGCAAACCATACGTTTTATGTCTTCCGGCGCCTCGTACAAAGTGGAAGAACTGGGCTTTATGACCCCCAAACAACTGCACAAAGGGGAAAAACTAAGCGCAGGGGAAGTGGGATACCTGGTGGCCGGCATCAAAGACATCCACCAAGTAAAAGTGGGCGATACCGTAACCCTGGCAGACCGCCCGGCCCAAACCCCGCTGCCCGGGTATGAGGACGCCAAACCGGTGGTGTTTGCCAGCATTTTCCCGGTGGAAACAACCGATTTTCCTTTACTGCGTACGGCATTGGAAAAATTAAACTTATCCGATTCGTCCTTTCACTATCAAAGCGAAACCTCCAAAGCGTTAGGCTTCGGATTCCGTTTAGGGTTTATGGGCATTTTGCACATAGAAATTGTAAAAGAGCGGCTGGAAAGAGAGTTCAATCTTTCTCTTATCGCCACGGCGCCCAACGTGGTGTATCACGTCAAGTTTACGCCGCGCAAAACCCACCCGCAGGAGCTTTCCGCCCTGCCGGACGCACCGGACGACCCGGGCTACAAAATTATAGACAACCCGGCCAACTTCCCCCCTTATGGGGACATTTTGGACATTAAAGAGCCCGTCATCCACATCACCATCGTAACGCCGGTGGAATTTATGGACGGGGTGATGACGCTTTTAAAAGAAAAACGCGGCGTATTTATGAATTTAGACCACTTGTCCAACCAGCGCGTGATTGTTAAGTACGAAATGCCGATGGGGGAAATGGTGATTGATTTTTACAATAAATTAAAATCCGTTTCCAAGGGGTATGCCTCGTTTGATTATGAAGTGGCAGGTTTTCGCAGTGCCAATGTGGTGCTGATGGAAATTCTACTACACGGCACCCCGGTGGACGCGCTTTCCGTAGTGGTTCATAAAGACAAAGCCCAAACACTGGGCCGCGCGCTATGCGCCAAATTAAAAGAGCTTATCGGCCGCCAGCAGTTTGAAGTAGCCGTACAAGCGGCCGTAAACGGTAAAATTGTGGCGCGTGAAACAATACCGGCTTTCCGTAAAGACGTTATCGCCAAATGTTACGGGGGCGACATCACCCGCAAACGCAAACTATTGGAAAAACAAAAAGAAGGTAAAAAGCGTATGAAATCCATAGGCAGTTTGAACATTCCGCAGGAAGCGTTTGTGTCTATGCTTAAAATCAGCGAAGAATAACCCCGATGTTTTTATCCAACGCCGCACGCCTTAACGTGCGGCGTTTTTAACAGGCGGTTGGTTTAAATTTGCTAAAATAAGATAACTATGATTTTAGAAGGAAAGACCTTAGCTTGCCAAATACGCCAAAACCTGCCCCAGCGGGCAGAAGCTGCACGCCAAAAACTAGGCCGCCCAATTATGCTGCACGCATACGCGTGCGCAGATGATTATGCCGCTTATGTTTATTTAAACAAAGAAGTACAAGCCGCACGCAACACTGGAGTACAGGCACAGGTTTTTCCGTTATCAAAGGCTACCTCTGCTGCCAATTTTTTGGATATGCTGCAAAAATCCTGTCAAAACCCGCAAGTGGACGCTGTACTCATCGCGCGCCCGTTGCCGGAACATCTGGCAGCCAGCGGGTATGAGCGGGTGTTGGATCCGCAAAAAGACGTGGATGGAATGTCCTACGTCAATATGGGGAATTTATTTTTATGTAAAACCTGGCAGGACGTAGAACGACTGCCCGGCTTTGTACCGTGCACGGCGATGGCGGTAATGCGCTTGTTACAGCACCACCGCATTGACCCGCAAGGGCTGGAAGCGGCTGTCATCGGCCGTTCACCCACCGTAGGGCGCCCGCTGGCGCATTTATTGACCTGTAAGAACGCCACGGTAAAGATTTGCCACACCAAAACACTCAATTTAAAACAAGCCCTGCAAGCCGAACAGCTTATTTGCTGTGCAGCCGGGCAAGCCGGTCTGCTTACGGCAGATATGGTTCAACCGGGCGCAGTGGTGGTGGATATAGCCACTAACGTTACCCCGGCCGGAGGGCTGTGCGGAGACGCACAAACTGCTGCACTATTGGAAAAAGGCTGCAGCGTTTCACCGGTTCCAGGCGGAGTGGGGCCGGTAACCCTTGCGTGTTTGCTGGAAAACATTATATTATCAGGGGAGAGGAAAGCATAAGGAGACTTTATGAAAACCATTCTTAGATTAACTGTTTTTTTACTTTGCGCCGGCCTCTTGGCGGCTTGCACCAGCGAGCAGAAAAAAGCCAAATACAACCGTAAAATTTATTTAACGGAAGAAGATTACTTGGCGGATTTATCGCCCGAAGCCCAAAAAGCCCGCCGTGAAGCGCCGCCGGTGGTGGAATCGGAATACATTTTTAATTTGGAACCCAGCCAAGACCAGAAAAACATCTATTTTTATGACGACCGCCAACAACCCAAAGTACCCGGAGTACCCAGTGACGGCGATTACAAAAAAGAAAAACGCCTTTGGCAAAAGCCCAAACGTTACTCGCCAGAAGAATATTACGGTATGATGGGGCCGGCTGAAGAGGAATCCGCCCCGGCTGAAGACGTTGGAGCCGATGAATATTATTAACCCATAAAAACCCCCGCCTGCAGGCGGGGGTTTTGCTTAACCCGCAATGATTGCGGAAAGGAACGAACTGCCCTCCAAAATTTTTATCTGAAACTTACCTGTATTTAAGACACACAATAAAGACACAACAAAAACTCTTCACACATAGCGTCTTTAAAACAGGCAGGTTTTAACCGCTAGCATAAGTGTTTGTAGTTTTTCCGTACGTTGCCAACGCGTTTGGGGAAGAGAACGATGCTTTGCCTGTCAAACAATGTGGCTTTGTTTATACAGCCGTAAACACGTGTTAGGTACAGAAAAGGCAGATTTTGATTAGAGAAGAGTTGCCTTTTTTTAAACTTTCCGGCTGTTTAAAAATAAATCTACTCTATCCGTAAAAATGCCGTCCGCCCCGCAAGCTCTTAGTTCTTGTTCACAAGCCGGGTCATTTACGGTGTACAAAAAAACCTTTAAACCGTTGGCGTGGCAGGCAGAAAGAATGTCCGCCGTCAAACGGGTATAGTTCATATTTAGGCTATAAGCATTTAAGGCCAGCGTTTTAGAAAGGTCACACTGACGGCATAAATGCCCTAATTTGACCGTTTTGTTTAGTTTTCGGGTTCGGACAAGGGTGTCATAATCAAAGCTGGAAATAAGCAGTTTTGGAAGCATTTGAGGATAGTGCTGCTCTAAACATTTTAATAAAGCATTTTCTATACCCGGGTAAAGGTTATCGTCATTTTTAATTTCTATATTTAGAATATCTAACCCCTCTTGCACCACAGGCAGCACTTGGGTTAAAGACGGTACGGTGCAATGCTCGTTAGAAAAACGATTTATTAACGTATAAGTTTGAAGTTCAGACCAAGTTAAATCTTTAATTGGCACGTCAAAACCCGTGGTGTCTTTTAACGAATAATCGTGATGAACCACCAAAACACCGTCTTTCGTTAAATGGACGTCCAATTCATAGGCAGAGGCGCCCAACTGCTGCGCCAGTGCAAATGCACTAATAGAATTCTGCGGCCGTAACCCGCTGGCCCCGCGGTGTGCAAAATAAATCATACCTTAGTGTAAAAAATAAAAGGGACAATGGCAAATTAATCCCTCAATAAAGGTTTGCTACAAAAATTCGGAAGAGAGTATCCTAAAAATCAATTAGAGATACAGAAATGTTAGCGCCGTGCATAACACAAAACGGCCTCCCCAATTAGGGAGGCCGTTTCCTCTTGCGCAGCTAGAGCAAGGAGGTCTTGTGAAATAAGATTACATTCCTTCCGGGTAGCAAATGTTACCAGCGTTAGCACGCCGCTTACAAGTGTACTTGTCCAGGTTGACATAGCTTACATCAACATAAGTGGTTGTTACCGTTAACGTACCACCAGGATGATGTGTATTGGACCAAAAACCACCCGTTGAATATAGTTTAAAGGATTCTTTTTTTGCGTTTGGAATACCAGTTACACTTGTACAAGAAATGTTACTCTTAGACTGACACCTCGAAGAGATTTTAGCCCATGTTTCCTCCTGATAACCCCCTCGTAGCCCATAAGCTGGATCACCTGGCTTATCATCAGTCGGATTCTGCGCAGGAAACGTAAATAAATGGGGCATCGCACGGGCATTCGCTTCTACAAGACGATAGTTCTGGGAAAAATCGGATACAACCGTATTATTACGACCGTCCCGGAATGCCCACCAATCAGCTTTCATATTTTTTGTATTATAGAAGGTTTGATTGGCAAACAAATCATCAAAACTCATTCCCGGCTTCAACTTACAACAAGTATCGCCGCCAACATAGCCTTCTATCCAAGGAACCCAATCTCCTCTTTTTCCATAAATCACAGCATCACACTCTTGTTGGGAGCCACATTTTTGAGCGCACAGACTGGGCAACTGATCCTGATACAATTCTAAGCTGGAAGTTGATATTGCTTTATCTTGAGGAACACTAAAGTCACAAACCCCTCCATTAGCCACCCCTCCATTAGCCACCCCTCCATATTGAAACATCTCACCAGGAGACTTCTCAAGTGCTACCACATAGGCCGTTGAAGCAGAGGGGCTATATTTAACAGCTATTTCATTTGTAGATTCCCGTACCACTTCCCACGAAGGAGTAATACATTTTCCTCCCTCAATTACACAGTTATCCGGACAAGCGTGACAGCAATTTTCGGCCGTAAGCGGTTTATGATACGCTTTCATAGAATATTGGCTATCCGCAAATAACCCATACCTTGCACAAAATGAATCCAACCGTCCTTCATCGCGGGCATCATTACAGGTTTCTCTCTTGGCTGGGCATTCCCCTTCTTTCTTACATTCCGCATTCCATTCTCCAATAACCCACTGGCCGTCTTCTCCGCAAGTAACACTACGGCTTCTTATTTCTCCGCAGGGGGAACACTTCTCTGTGCTAGTCGGCTTCGGCTCCGGGCATTCCACCGGTTTGGGTTTACATTCTTCTTCCGTCTTGGAACACGTACCTAATGAATCCGTCCATTTCCCGTTTACGCAAAGCTGCGTCGTCTGTGTGCCGCAACCGTTACACGTTTGGCTGCCCTGTACCTCGCCATCCGTACATTCCTTCCCTTCGGGATCCGGCCCTAAGCCTTCCTCCCCGCTCTCCGTACCCGCACAATCGGACTCAGGAAAGCTTAAACCCGCACAATCCGGATAGTTTTTATTTAATTTTTTGCAGCCATCTCCTTCACAGCAATAGCTGCCGTCTTCATACGATAAGATTTTTAACGTATAGTCCGCATTATTACTTTTGGCGCTAATACCTTGCTTTTGTAAGCTATACGTATAGTTCTTGGTCGTGTTAGAAGCTATAATGTCTTGCAGGTTAGAAAACTTGGTCGTATAGTTTTTGTCTAAAGAACAGCGTCTTTCCTGTTCCGTGCGAACCGCGGACATCATCTCTTCCGCTTCTGTTACTTTGCGGTTTTCTATCACGCGGTTGAATTTAGGTAACGTAACTGCGGATAACACCCCAATTACAATTACCACAATAAGCAGCTCTGTAAGTGTAAAAGCACGCTTATTTTGGGTTTTTATTTTGTCCACAATCCCCTCCTTGTATTCTAGATAAAAATCGTTATATCAAAAAAAAAAAACAAATCAAGGCCTATTTAAACATAGACCTTGATTTGTTTTAATTGATGTTTTGTAAATGCCTAAAAAACTGTCTGCAATTATTTTAGATGGGAAGTGCAACTGGGGCAACGAGTAGCCTCCAGCGGTATATCCATACAACAATACGGACATTTTTTGGTGGTAGGTTCCTGTATGGGTGATTTTTTCAACGCGTCTAATTTGTTAATTAACTTAATAAGTAAAAAAATACAGATGGCTACAATTAAAAAACTGATTACTGCATTTAGCAAATTACCCACATTTAACGTAGTAGCGCCAGCCGCCTGCGCGGCCGATAAAGATTCGTACGGCCCGGGCGTAGCGGCACCCGGCTTTAATACAATAAACCAGTTTGAAAAATCCACCTTGCCCATAAGCAGCCCCAATGGCGGCATTAAAATGTCCGACACGATAGAATTTACTATCTTGGTAAACGCCGCCCCAATAATGATACCCACAGACATATCAATCACGTTGCCGCGCATTACAAATTTTTTAAATTCCAACAATATGTTTTTAATCATTTGTCCCTCCTTTGCCAGGCACCAACCCCACGGCTTGAAACAAAGGCGTGTATAAGTCGTCTTCCACCGGGTAAGAAATCTCATCGGCGCACACGCTGTCCACGAATTTTACCGGGGCGTCTTCTATTACGCATAACGGGCGCTGTTCATCCGCTTCCCCCATACACAAAGCCGCTGCTGAAGCCAAACTGTCCGCCGCGTTGACTAGAGTCACAGAAAGTTTTTTACCAAAAATATCCGGCCGGCCGCGCAAATCCCGCACGCCTTTAAAACCGGCATACCCCACCGCACCTGCCACCACACCGGCGCGCAGGGGTAAGATCATACTGTCTGTTATTAAAACCCCTAAATTTTTTATACCGTACCGTTCTTGTAATGCAGCCCGCAGTTCAGCCGCGGCGGCATAACAATCTTTCGGCAACAGCAACAGCTTACCGTCTGCGTTGGATTCATCCACCCCCGCATTGGTCATCACCATACCGGATTTAATAGTCAGCCACGCAAGCGGCGTTTTTAAAGCGGCCTCACTTTCCTGCTGAATAATCTGTTCCTTTTGGGCCGTGCTTACATAATCCACACTCAGCCCTTTCCATAAACAAATTAATTTGGAAGCCACCGCTAAAACCGTATTTTCCTTTAATCCGGCAATATGCTGCTGGACAAAGGCCGGCAAATCTTCCTTTTCTGCAAAAACGCGCGTGTGTATAGGAGTTAAATTCATTCGTCCTCATCAAACGGGGCCACAAAACTGTAAAATACTTCATTAGCTAAAAAAAGCCCCTCAAAAGTTAATTTTATTTTATTATTTTTTTGCTCCAATAAACCGGCCCGGATGTGCTTTTCAATCGCGCGGCCAAATGCGCGCCACATTGCGGCCGACGGCTCATACCCGTCCAACTGCCTAAGCCCCAGCATTAACGCCTCGCCCAGCTTGGCCTTTCCTTCCAACTGTTCGCTAAATACCACCGCGCTTAGGCCTTGATGAATGTGGTCTATATATTGCTGCACATTGGGCGTGTTTTGGCTTCTGCGGCCGTTGACATACGAGGCCGCCGCCGCGCCTACGCCCACATACTCCCCGTTTTGCCAATAGCGCACATTGTGCCGCGCACGTAAACCGGGGCGTGCAAAGTTGGAAATTTCATAATGCTCAAACCCGGCCTCACACAACCGCCAGTGGGTTTCTTCCAGCATACGGCGCATAAGCGGGTGGTCACACAAAATACCCCGTTCAAAAAATGCAGTGCCTTCTTCTATCTGTAAACCATAAACGGAAATATGCGCCGGACGCAAACTAAGTACGCCGGACAGCCCGCTTAAGAAACGCTCCAGCGTTTGGCTGGGCAAGCCGGCTATTAAATCTATATTTATATTCTCAAATCCCGCCTGTTGAGCTGAATGATAGGCCGCTAAAAAAGAGGCCCGGTTATGAATACGCCCTAAGGTTTTTAGTTCATCATCGTGCCAGCTTTGCAGGCCCAGGCTCAGCCGTTTCACGCCAAAAGATTGAAGAACGGAAAGCTTGTCGGCGGTTAAGCTTTCGGGGTTAGCCTCACAGGTAACTTCCGCCAGTTTATCAAGCGGCCCCGCCACTCGGGCAAGCAAATTGCACAGCTGTTCCAGCTGCTTGGCATTAAGCACGCTGGGAGTGCCGCCGCCTATGTATAGTGTTTCAAAACAGCCGGGCGAGTATAAAGAAAGCTCTTTTTCCACAGCAGACAAATAGGCAGGGATGAGCGCTTCCTGCCCGGGATAGGAAGCAAAATCACAATAAAAACATTTGCTGTGGCAAAACGGTATGTGGACGTAAAGGCCCTTGGTCATTATTTTTTTATAGACGCCTGATGGTTTAAATACGCCAAAATAAACGGATCCAAATCTCCGTCCATTACGGCATTTACCTGAGAGGTTTCATAATCCGTCCGCAAGTCTTTAACCAACTGGTACGGCATAAAAACATAAGAACGGATTTGATGGCCCCACGCAATTTCCCCTTTTTGGCCGTAACGTTTTTCAGCCTCACTGCGTTTTTTATCCATCTCCAATTCATACAGTTTGGCTTTTAACATTTTCATAGCGGTTTGGCGGTTTTGCAGCTGGCTGCGTTCTATACGGCAAGACACGACAATACCCGTTGGAATGTGTAGCAAACGCACGGCGCTTTCCACCTTGTTGACGTTTTGTCCCCCGTGGCCGCCCGCGCGGCTGGTTTCCAGCTGGATGTCTTTTTCGGGGATTTCTATGTTAATGTTTTCATCAATATCGGGCAATACGTCGCACGAGGCAAAAGACGTATGGCGGCGGCTGTTAGCGTCAAACGGAGACACCCGCACCAACCGGTGCACGCCGTTTTCTCCTTTCAAATAACCATACGCAAAAGGCCCTTCTATAATGGCGCTAACGGTTTTAAGGCCAGCTTCATCACCGGGTTGAGAATCCGTTACCGATACTTTAAACCCGTGCTGTTCCGCCCAGCGCGTGTACATACGAAACAACATCTGCGCCCAATCGCACGATTCGGTTCCGCCGGCACCCGCGTGAATGGTTAAAATAGCGTTTAATTTGTCGTTGGGTTCAGAAAGCGTACTTTCGCTTTCTTTACGAGCAATCTGTTTTTCTGTATCGGCCAAAGAGTTATACAAATTTTGCAGTTCTCCCGCGTCTTGCATTTCTTTGCATAAATCATACCACGCGCGGGCGTCCGCCACTTGTTTGGCCAATTCCTGATACGAAGCTACGGCCGTTTTTAATCCGTCCAACTGGCGCGTAAGCGCCTGGGCGGTTTGGTTATCATTCCAAAACCCCGGCTCTGCCGTGCGTTTTTCCAACGCGGCAATTTCCTGCGTTTTGGCAGGCACGTTTACAATGGTGCCTATTTTGTTTACACGTTCTTCCAAAGAAGCTATTTTGGTTTCTACATCATTAAATTCAATATTATTCATACGCAAACACAAAAGTGGAAATAAGTAAAGTAAAATAAAAAACAGCACACAGCCAGGCAAACCAGTCACCCCACTGTGTATAAAAATTCTTAGCGTCGTTTATCGGCAAAGTAACCCCTGCCTGCAAAATGGCGCGGGTATTTAGAGAAGCACTTTGCACAACGCGCCCAAAACGGTCTATCACGGCAGATATACCCGTATTGGCCGAACGAAGCACCGGGCGCCCCGTCTCCACGGCGCGCACTGCGTTAACAGCTAAATGCTGGTAGGGGGCGTCCGAATCAAAAAACCACGCGTCGTTTGTTACATTAACAAACAATTTAGCGCCCGCACGCGTTTGGCGCAGCCATAACTGAGGGAAAATAGATTCATAACACACCGTAAGCCCCAGCGGTACTCCCGCTATTTGTAATAAAGGCTGGTTGACCGGGCCAGGGGTAAAAGAACCTAACTCCCCCAGCACCGTTACGCCGGAAGCCACCCTCTTTACCCAATTTTCTAGCGGGATGTATTCTCCAAACGGCACCAGTTTTACTTTGCGGTACGATTGCAAGTCTCCCCCCTCGGCAGACATTACATACGCCCCCACATATTGCTTATCCTCTTCTTGAATATTGGAGCCCACCGCCTGAAAAACATGGGCATTTACAGAAATTTGATGAAATAAATCAAAATACGGTTTTTCCGTTAGCGCGCCCGGAACCGCGCTTTCCGGCCATACGGCCAAGCGCACGCCGGAATCCTTGAGTTGCGCCCCCATATCCTGCAGCGTATTTAAAATTTCCGCTTCAAACTGGGGAGACCATTTTTTATATTGGTCAATATTCGGCTGCATTGCAGCCGCACGCAAACTAAGCAGGGCCTTGGGTTCCGGGCGAGACAGCGTCCAATGGCCATACGCACAAACTCCCCCCGCCATAAGCCCGGCGGCCAACACTTGAAAGACCCCGCCTTTAAAACCGGCTTTTGCGCTTAACGCATACCCTAAAGCCACCCCGCTAAAAGCCAAAGCAAAACTAATACCATACACCCCGGTTAAAGACGCCAACTGCAGCGCCTGCGGAAAATTCCACTGGGAATACCCCAACATAAACCACGGGAAACCCAACCCATAAAACGCTACCGTCTGGTGCAGCCACTCCAACGCCACCCAACCGCAGGCAGCTAACAACGGAAATAAAAATTTCAATTTTTTTAAGAAAAAGCAGCTGCTTCCCCAAACAGCAAACTGCAGCCCAATCAAAGCCGAAAGCCCTAGCCACGCCCCGTAAGACTGCCACACACTCATTCCCCCGCCTTCATAACACGTGCGGAAAATCCACCAAAAAATACCGCCGTACATCAACACGGCGGTAAACCACGCATACACAAAAGCGCCCCACAACGTTTTTACACGTGTAACCCCCACTACAAACGGGGCCAAGGCAATCCAGCCCAAAGCATAATACGACACCCGCGGATAACTGAGTTTCACCAGCCACGCCGTGCCCGCCGCACAAACCAATAAAAAGAGCGCTTTGCCCAATAACTTTCCAAACGCCGCCATACGCGAAGCCCAAACGGGTTTCGCTTCTGGGGAAGCGGTTAGAAATTGACGGCGAAACGCTCTCATTTTATCTGTTTAATACACAATTTTACACATTTTATTTTGGCAAACCGCACGGGCATTGGGGCTGCATTCCCGCTCCGTAGAGGGGGCGCCATCCGGGCAGGCTTTGGCCATTACATTGCCCAAAGATTGTGAAAATTCCAACGAACGAGACGCATTAATAGCCACCACGCCTTTAGGCCCCACCAAACAGCCGCAAGGGTCTTTATCCACAATAATACAATCGCTGTCCGTCTGGCAGGCATAATTTATGGCGCGGGCTTTAGCCGCACGCCGGGCCCGTTCTTGCGCTTCTTGCTGGGCTTTTTGTTTTTCATAATCGGCTTTATTGGCTACAATCTCTTCTTTGGATAAGGCCGGCATATCCGTTTCTATCACACCCCGACGGGATAAAAACATCGGGATAGAGGCAATAATGCCCAATGCACACACCAGCAGTAAACCTTGTTTTATTTTACTCATCATGCTTGTTTGGCTCCGCAGCATTTTTTGTATTTTTTACCGCTGCCACAGGGGCAGGGGTCATTGCGGCCGATTTTGTGGGCCGGAGCTTCCTGACCGGAAGCATTTTCCGGCTGCCGCCGCACGGGCTGTACTTCCTGCCGAGGCGGCAACTGGATACGGAAAATATAGCCTACCATCAAATCACGCACGCGGTTCATCATCGCACAGTACAGTTTATAGGCTTCTTTCTGGTATTCAATCAGCGGGTCTTTTTGAGCATAACCGCGCAGGCTAACGCTGTTTTGCAGTTGGTCAAGCTCGTACAGGTTTTGCTTCCAGGCGCTGTCCAAAATCTGCAGTAAAAGCATACGTTCAATCTCGGCAAAGTTTAAGCCTTGTTCAGCAAAATAGGCCACACGGGCGTGGTATAATTCCTTAACCTGGGACAAAATTTCCTCTGCCAAAGCCTCGCGCGTTTTGCCGGACACATTATCCGCATTGTAATTAAAATTGACCGGGAATAAGGATTTTAACGCCACGTTCAGCGCGTCAAAATTGCTGCGCCCCGCGTGCGTGGGATGATAATACGCCTCCACCAAATCATACACGCATTCTTCCATCATTTGCAGGGCCTTTTCGGTCATATCCTGCCCGTCCAAAATAGCGTTGCGCAAACCATATACGGCCGTGCGCTGCTGGTTCATCACTTTGTCATAGTCCAACAACTGTTTACGGATGTCAAAGTTTCTCCCTTCCACCATACGCTGGGCGCCTTCAATTTGGCGGGTCATCAGGCGGGATTCTATCGCCTCGCCTTCCTTCATACCCATAGCGCTTAAAATAGATGAAATTTTAGCAGTATTAGCAAAAAGCCGCATCAGCTCGTCTTCCAACGACACATAAAACCGAGAGCAGCCCGGATCCCCCTGGCGGGCGCAGCGGCCGCGCAGCTGGTTATCAATACGGCGGCTTTCGTGGCGTTCACTGCCAATTACGTGCAGGCCGCCCAAGGCCTTCACTTCCTGCTGTTCTTTTTCATCTGCCGGGTTTCCGCCCAACACAATATCCGTACCGCGCCCGGCCATATTGGTGGCGATGGTTACCGCCCCTTTACGCCCGGCTTGGCTGATGATTTGGGCTTCCATTTCGTGGTATTTGGCGTTTAATACTTTGTGCGGAATGCCTTTACCGCGAAGCATAGCGGAAAGTTTTTCCGATTTTTCAATAGAACGCGTACCCACCAACACCGGGGCGCCTTGTTTCCACAAACCTTCCACTTCCTGCACAATGGCGTTGAATTTTTCGCGTTCGGTTAAAAACACCTGATCCGGATAGTCTATACGCAAAGAAGGACGGTTGGGGCGGATTTCCACTACGTCTAATTTGTAAATTTGCCAAAACTCATTGGCTTCCGTCATAGCGGTACCAGTCATACCGGATAATTTTTTATACAGCTTAAAAAAGTTCTGAAAAGTAATAGTGGCCAAGGTCTGGTTTTCTTCTTTAATCTGCAACCCTTCTTTGGCCTCTACGGCTTGGTGCAGCCCGTCGCTCCAGCGGCGGCCCGGCATTAAGCGGCCGGTAAATTCGTCCACAATAATCACTTCACCGTCTTTTACCACATACGCCACATCGCGCTCATATAAATGGTGCGCACGCAAAGCCTGCGTAATGTGGTGTACCCAGCCGGCTCCTACATCATCATACAAATTGGGCACGTTTAAAAACCGCTCCGCTTTGGCAATACCGGTTTCCGTTAACGTGGCGGTGTGGTTTTTTTCATCCACAATGGCATCATACCCTTCTTCCAGCTTGGTGCCTTCATATTTGGCTTTTACTTCATCTTTTTCCGTGATTAAACGTACTTTTAAAGAGGGAACCAAACGGTTGACAATATAATATTTGTCGGTGCTTTGTTCAGAGGGGCCGGAAATAATAAGCGGGGTGCGGGCTTCGTCAATTAAAATAGAGTCCACCTCGTCCACAATACAATAGTTAAGCGGGCGCAGAACGCGGTCTTCACGCGAGATGACCATATTGTCACGCAAATAGTCAAAACCCAGCTCGTTATTGGTTACATAGGTGATGTCTTTGGCGTACATTTCACGGCGTTCGTCATTGTTCATATCGTGGCCGATGTAGCCCACCGTAAGGCCCAAAAATTCGTGTATAGGGCCCATCCACTGGCGGTCACGCCGGGCCAAGTAATCGTTTACCGTTACCACGTGTACCCCTTTGCCGGTAAGCGCATTGAGATAAGAAGGAAGCACAGCTACCAGCGTTTTACCTTCACCGGTGCCCATTTCGGCAATTTTACCCTGGTGCAGCACAATGCCGCCCAACAGCTGTACATCATACGGACGAAGGCCTATCACCCGCTGGGCCGCTAAGCGCACCACGGCAAAAGCTTCCGCCAGAATATCGTCTAATGTTTCCTCCTTGGACAGGCGGTCTTTAAACTCTTGGGTTTTGGCTTTTAATTCATCATCCGTTAATTTTTCAAATTCTTGAGTAAAACGGTTGGCGTCATCAATATAATGCTGAATTTTTTTAAGATCTCTTTCACTTTTGGTTCCAAACATTTTGTCTATTACGGTTCTAATCATAGTATTTTCCTTTTATAAAATAAATTGTTAAAACAGACGGCAAAAAACGCCTCCCCCCGTTAAAACGGGAAGATGGCGTTTTAAATAAAGGAGTTATTTAGCCACCGGTTTTTTATTCTTGGTTTTTATTTGTAAATTATCGGAAGACTGCGCCTGCAATTCCTGCTGCTGGGCAGAAAAAGCTTCTGCCGTCAACTTAGCAGTAATTTGCTCTTTTAAGTCCTCAAAATACAGTTCACTGGCACGGCGGACTTGTTCTTTTGCGTCTTTTTTTAACGATTTCTTAAAAGATTTCAGCTCTTTAATACGGGCTTTTTGTTCTGCTATTTTGGCTTTTTTGTCTTCTTTAGTTAAAGAGCCGTCTTTTTTAAGCGCTTTAATGCGTTTTTTGCAAAGTTTTATTTCTTCATCCCGTATTTGCAGGGTGGTGTTGTAAATGGACTGAAAAACCTCCAGCAAGTCCTGCTGGGTGGTTTTATCTAAAGAGGCTAAATCTATATTAGACGCTTGCTGTAAAGCCAGGCCTTCTTCGTAAGCTTGGGCGATTAAAAACAAACGCAAGGAATTATCAAAATTTTTTACCACCGCCAACAGCTCGGCTTCATTTTCCGGGGTTTTTACCCGCTGAAAGGAGTTGGCCAGCGCCTGCACTATTTCATTATAAGAGGCATTGCCTTTGGCTTCTTCTAACACAGCGGGGTTATACTGGGCAAAAACAGCCAGCACATCCTCTTGCGTGTACTTATTGTTCCCTTGGGCCGACAGGCCAGACGCCACCGCCAGTACCGCCAATAAAAGAAGACATCTCTTCATCGTTTCCTCTTAAATCTAAAAACTGCTGCTATTTGTTATTTTGCTATATCTGTAAAGCTTCGTCAAGCAGAAAAATACAGGCAAAAAAAAACCCCGCTTTACGCGGGGCTTTTTGTAAATTTTAGCGGGCCGCCGTACGGAAGAAATTTCCGCGGGAAGAACCTTTTGCCAAACGAGGCATACCCGTCATTTTATCAGCCTGTACAAGTACATTCTTGGCATTGGGTTTAATTAAGCTTTGGGTAGAACCAAAGATATCACCCTCTTTCAATACACCCAGCTGCCCGTGGCTGTTAATTTGCACTTCCAGTTTTAAATTGCCTTCCAGTTCGGGGGCCAACAAGTCTTCTTCCCCCATTTGAAAGTTTAACGGAAATTTAGGATTTACAACCCTTTTAATGGCCACAGGAACATCGGCCTCATTTTTAACAATGATGGAGCAGGAATTATTATCCGCCTGTGCAATTTTAACCAACCGGTCTGGTACGTTTACCGTGCCGGAAATGTTAAACCGGCCTTCTTGTACCGTTCTGGCCAAGCAAAATACACACGCTATAACGCTGGCTGCCGCAGCAGCTATCAATATCTTTTTCATACTCTTATTTTACCCTTTTTAACCCCGGCCTTTCAAGCCGAATGTAAGAAGCTATTACTTATATCTTAATCCCCAAAATCAAAATGTCAACCGGGGCGCCTTAGCCAAAAACCGGGGCTATCCGCCCCTTACGGGAGATAACCCCAGCTTTTGTGTACATCACTAAAACTTATTGTTTAAAAAAGCCCCACAGGTTTTTGGCGTACACCCAACCTTTGCAAACGCCTTCGCTTTTGTTGGCCGGGTCGTCTTCCACTTGAATCCAGGAACCTTTTTTGGAAATGTATTTAAACGGATAGCCTTTTTCCACCGTGCAGACGATTTCATTGCTTACACCGGGGCCTTTGCGTACGTTTAAATCCACCGCGGCAGACATACCGCCTTTCGGGCTCAACAAAGAAGCGGAAATCCACCCGTTAAACCCTTCAAAATCTTTCACCAAAACCCAGTCTTTTGCTTCGTTGGTTTTTACCATAATGACGGGGGTGTATTTCCAAGCATACCACTTTACTTCACATTTGGTGCTGGGGCAAGTGCGAATGTTGGCCTTTTTGGCATTTACGCTGGCATATTTTTGCGCAAATACCGGGGCACTTACCAATAAAAACATTACGAATACGGATGCGATTTTTTTCATATACTCTCCTTCTCTTTCATCATCCCAAATTCCATTTCAAATTTATTCTGCTACAACCAAAGTATAGCAAATATTTCCGCTATTTTTACAATATTTTACACAATCCCCCCTGTGCCAAAAAAGATATAATAAAAGTACCTATTTATAATATGGAGTTTTTTTATGAAAGAACAAGTGGAAAAAGTAATTGAAGAAATCCGCCCGATTTTACAGTCCGACGGGGGAGACATTCAGCTCATTGGCGTAGATGAAAAAACCGGCATAGTAACCGTAGGCCTGCGCGGCCGCTGCGGCGGCTGCCCCCACGCTCAAATGACCTTGCAAGCCGTGGTGGAACGCAAAATTAAAGCCGAAGTGCCGGGCGTAACCGCCGTAGAACGCGTATAACCCCTATGCCCAAGGCGGATTTACACACCCATTCTGTGTTTTCTGACGGAACCACCTCCCCCAAGGAGGTGGTTATTGCCGCCCAAAAAACCGGTGTGGGCATTTACGCCTTGGCCGACCACGACACCGTGGACGGAGTTCCCCAAGCCCAGGCTGAATGTGAAGCCCGCCACATCCCCTTTGTGCCCGCCGTGGAAATAAGCACCCGTGAACACGACCACCTGCACTTTTTGGGGTTGAATGTGGACATTACCAACCCCCGCTTTAGGCAATTTTTGGAAAATAACCGCCGCCAACGCGTAGAACGCATAAAAAAAATAGTAGCTCAACTGCAGGCCAGCGGGTTAGACATAACCGAAGAAGACGTTTTCTCCCGCGCGCCCAATACCGTTTCCCGCGCCCACGTGGCCGATGCATTAAAACAAAAAGGGATTGTCCCCACCCGGCAAGAAGGCTTCCGCCGCTGGCTGGTGCCGGGGCAACCCGGTTATGTGCCTTCCGCCGGGGTAAGCGTGCTGGAAGCCATACGGGAAATAAAAAACGCAGGCGGTTTTGCCGCTATTGCGCACCCGGGGCTGGTAATGGACGTGTGGAACTTCCCCGCTTGGAAAGAAGGCGGGCTGGACGCCATAGAAGTGTTCTACCCCGCACACACCTATACCATGAAGCAGGAACTGCTAAAAATTGCCCGCAAGTATGACTTGTTTGCTACCGGCGGGTCTGACTACCACGGCCCGCACAGCGGGCGCAATTCCACACCTGGAATGTCTATCCCGCAGCCTCATTACGACAGGCTGCTTAGTAAACTTTTAAAAAAATAATCCGTTATGTTAAAACCTAAACTAATCACTCTTATCCAAAACCGGCCGGAAGAGTTTGCTTCCCGCCGTATATTAAAAGACCTCAGTGCCGGCCTTGTAGTGGCCTGTATTGCGCTACCGCTTTCTATCGCCCTGGCTATTGCTTCCGGCGTGACGCCCGAAAAGGGCCTGATTACCGCCATTGTGGCCGGGTTTATTATCTCGCTATTAGGCGGAAGCCGCGTACAGATTGGCGGCCCCACCGGGGCGTTTGTGGTCATTGTGTACGGCATTATTGAAAAATACGGCCTGGCCGGGTTATTAACCGCCACCATTATGGCCGGTGTATTTTTGATATTAATGGGCGTGTTTAAATTTGGCGGATTTATTAAATTTATCCCCTACCCTGTTACCACCGGATTTACCAGCGGGATTGCCGTGGTGCTTTTTTCCACCCAAATTAACGATTTTTTGGGCCTGGGGTTAACCCAAATCCCGGCCGGATTTATAGCCAAATGGCAGCTGTATTTGCATAGTTTAGGGCAAATTAACTGGCAAGCGGCTGGTATAGGATTGTTTACGCTGGGGGTCATTGTGTTTTGGCCCAAAAAGTGGAAGGCGTTTCCGGGATCTCTAGCGGCTTTGTTACTAACGGCTGTAATAGTGGGAATAAGCAAGATGAACGTGCCCACCATTACCAGCACTTTTGGCGAAGTGGAAACAACCCTCGTTATGCCGCATCTGCCCGGAGGAGTAACCTGGGAAACAGTACAAAACCTTGTTCGCCCCGCGTTAACCATTGCCCTGTTGGCCGGGATAGAAAGCTTACTCTCGGCCGTAGTGGCGGACGGGATGATAGGCAAGCGGCACCGCTCTAATATGGAATTAGTGGCCACCGGGGTAGCTAATATAGCCTCCGGCCTGTTTGGCGGGCTGCCCGCTACGGGGGCCATTGCCCGTACGGCAGCCAATATAGAAAACGGCGGCAGAACGCCTGTGGCCGGTATGGCGCACGCAGTATTTTTGTTTATTATGATGTTGTGCTTAATGCGCTGGATTGGGCGTATTCCTATGACGTCTTTAGCCGCTATTTTGTTTTTGGTGTCTTACCGTATGAGTGACTGGCGCAGCTTTAAAGCCTTGTTTAAAGCCCCGTTAAGTGACGTACTGATTCTACTAAGCACATTTTCTTTAACCGTCTTGTTTGATTTGGTAATAGCCATTGAATTTGGCTTGGTACTGGCCGCTATTTTATTTATGAAGCGTATGGCGGACGTGTATCAGGTAACCAATACAGACGATGATGTTTTGGATGAAGTGCACCGCACCGATGACATAGACACCAAAGTCATCGCCAAACACGTAAGCGTATATGAAATTAACGGGCCTTTCTTTTTTGGCGCAGCCGCCCAATTTGTGGACACGCTGGAAAAACACAAAGACTGCAAAGTGCTTATCCTGCGTATGCGCAGCGTGCCCGCTATAGACGCTACCGGTTACCACGCGTTGGAACGTATTTATTACCAATGCAAAGCAGACGGAGTACAGCTTATTTTATCCCACGTACAAAAACACGTGCGCAAAACACTGGAACATTACGGGTTTATTAAGCTGATAGGAGAAGACCACCTCTGCCGTAATATAGACCACTCGCTCATCCGTGCAGAGTCTATTGTAAAAGAACGCCACTCCCTGGCAGAATAACATTTACCCCGCTTAGGCGGGGTTTTTTTATGTTGGCTTTTCCCCCTCTATTTTAAAAACGCCTTTCTTTTTGCAAACGCCACAGAAAACAAACCCCGGGCAATTTTGCCCGGGGTTTTAAAATGGCATACGCGTCCAATGTGTCTATTCGGCTAAAGGCTCTTCATAAGCTTCCATTTCTTCGGCCGAAGGGGAACGTTCTTTGAGTTTATCAAATTCCCCGCGGGAGATTTGTTTGCCAAAGTGGATGATGTACCCCAAAAACCCGGTTAACAGCAAAAAGGCGGCTTGGCTCCAAGGGCCAAGCACGTCCCATAATAAGCCAAAGCTAACGGTAAATAAGGCGCTAAAGAAGGAAGAGAACGACAGCAAGGCAGACATTTCGTTAGAAATTTCCCGCGTTTTATCCGAAGGGAATGCCGTCAAAATAGGGGCGAAGTTTGTTAACCCCAGCGCACACAATACAACCCCAGCCGCTTGCACCTGCCACCAGGGCATATTAATTAAGACAAGCCCCGCTAACGTAAGCCAGCCGCTCCCCTGCAGCAATTTGCCGGGGTTAACCGGCTTCATCCGATACGGGCCGGTTTGCACCCCTTGCCCCAAAAACGTGCCGGCCATACGGCCAAAAATAATGGGAAAGGTAAACAACACAAACGAAGGCAACACCCAGCTTTCACTCCCTAACGACAGCCCAAAAGGTAACTGCCACAAGGTGGAAGGGTCGGCAAAGTGTTCTTTCATCAAACTATTTACAAACAAAGCCAACGTGCCCATATTGGCGCCGTGAAGGACATTGGCTAAGAAGCTTTTTCTTACCAAGCGCGAACGGGGATTTTTACCGGAAAAAATTTCCCAAATGCTTTTTAAATTTACCTGGTATTTATGTTTTGCTTGTTGAACGCTTTGCAAAGTTTGTTCTTTTAAGCGAAATTTATTATACAGGAAAAACCCCACCGCGCTAATGGCCATATAAACAGGGAAAAACGCCGTCCAGTCCGCCCCCGCCACAAACAAGAACACCGGCGGCAGCAAGTAGTTCATAGAATTGCCAAACACTTGCTTAAACACCGCTAGCGCCCCCACATTGCGCTGGTAATTGCCCTTTTTGGAAGCCGCCAGCAGAGTGGGTTTTAAAGACACGTCCAAAAACGCACCCCCCACACCCAACAACAAAAAGCTGGCCGCCAAAGACCACTTCTTTAAAGCCGTAGGATCCCCCAACGTTCCGTCCAACCCCGCCAAATACGGAATTAAAAACGCACCAATCATAGCTAACATACCGATGTTAGACATCGCCCGCCGGCTGAATTTACTTTGCAAAATACCAATCGGTAAGGACAACAACCCAATAGCAAACGAGCCGACATTACCCAGCAAAAACATTTCAAATTTACTCATTTGGAAAGGCCCCTCGGCAAAGTTGGAAACAATAGTGGCCACATTGTTCATCCCCAACAGCACATACATTAAAAACATCGGCCATATCTTGCTGTTAGCCAACAAAAGCCCTTCCCCGATTTTCTTTAAATTCAAAGCAGAGGCTTTCAACTTCCCTTCCGAACGGTACAACTTTAAATCATCCCGAATGACCACTTGTTTATACGTATTGGTTTTATTGTCTTTATCTTGCACGGAGCGGTATTTGCGGAGGATCATTTCCCCATTAGGCAAAATAAAAACCTCTTGACGAGGTTTTAATTGGAAGTTATTCTGTTGCAAAGGTACCGATAGCTGGGCTAATATTTCACCCTTCTTGTTCTTTACCGGTACCTGAGCTAAAGGCTCCCGGGAGGAGGGAGAAGCCCCCGCTGAGGGCCCCTCCCCTTTGTCGTCCTTTTTATTCTTTTTGGATTTAGAATCTTTTTTGTCTTTTTTGCCAAATAGTTTGTTGACTTCATATTTAATAAATTTGGCTAACGAGGAATCCTTCATCATTCCCGGCGTCAACACTAAAGACAGCCCTAAACAGGCCCCTGCGTAAATGAGGTCTAAATTATCCATAATAGACGTCATATACGCCGCCGGCAGCGTGGCCAAACCGGCAATAGCCATCGTCAGCGCTAAGATGACAGATATTTCACGCTGGAGTTTGGGGTGCTTCTGCATAATGTAGTCGTACATCTGGGTAAAGAAGTTACCCACACCCAAGCTGGCCACCACCGCACCAATAATGGTGGGAGTTAAATTGCCCACATTAAAGATCATAATACCCGTACCAATGGCAGATAAGGCAGAACACAATATGTACATACTGCCAGAGCTGATACGTTTACCAATGATGTTTCCGCCCAAGCGCCCCACAATGAACGGCAAGTACAAGGACAGCGCCACCAAGAAGTTGGCATAAGACCCGTTAGGAATTAAAGAGTTCATACTGGCTGCAAAAGAACTGGAAAGAATGAACTCGTGTACACTGGCTAACGTCATTGCCACCGCCAAGGATTTAACGCCTTTGGCTTTGGCAAACACTTTCCACACATTGGCGGAGCTGTTTTCCAGCTTATTAAAATCAGCATTTACCTGGGCCATAATGTCCTTCACCTGGGCGGCATCCAAAGCGCCGCTGGCGGTTAAGGCCGTTTCCAAATCTTTTAAGGTTTGCGCTTTTACTTGCGCAAATACGGCTTTGCTTTTGAGTTTATTGTCCAGCTTCACCTGAGCTTGCACCAAAGCGTCCACCGCTTCTTTAAGCTTGCGGGAAATTTCTTCCGCCGCATCATTAAACTCAGCCGAACCTTCCGGCAAGGCAGCCGCTTCTTCCAACGCTTTGGCCGTTTTTTCTATATGAGCCACCAACGCCTGTTGGCTTTGCTCTAAGTTTTTGGCGGAGTAAGCGTCTCTTATATTGGCCCGCATAATGCGCGCGGTTACCCACATACTGTACGCAGCGTAAATCGGGAAGCTGATGGAATAGTCCAACCCTAAGTCCACCCCAAATACCTGAGAACCAATCCAGTTAAACAAATACGGGGAGGCCAAGAAAGCCAACGTGCCAGCATTCTTGTACACAAAGCTCAAGTTGTATAAGAAAACGTCTTTCAAGCTTACGTCAGATTTTTTGGTAAAGAATTCTTTAATACGCTGTTTTAAATATTTCAAATCCACTTCCGCCGCGGCTTTAAGTTCCGCCGCCGTGGGCATTTTGTCTTTGGGAGAAGAAACCACCACTTCCCCGCGGTTGGCGCTAATTAACATATTGCACACCAGCTGTTTTAAAATGCTGGCCGCACTCATAAGCACTAAGCCGCTTACGAACAGGGTTCTTTCCCAACCGGACACATCGCCCTTTTCCACAAATCCGTAAAACCCGGCACCCACAGCCAACAAGCCCGCCAAGGCAGACATTACCAGCGAGATCGTCAGCAATTTCTTTTCACCATATTTCTTAAGCACAGGGTGTATTAAAGAAGCAAAACCGGGCAAAACGTAGTTAATCATAAACATCAAGGTATTAGCGTCCGCCACGGACATACCCAACTGTTTCTTGGCAATAGGCGCCATCGTTTTACCCAAGCTAACGTTGGTTAAAGACACATCCCGCACGATCAGGCTAGCTTTATCCTGCGTAGGCAAAATGGAAATATTGAACGTTTCTTTGGAATTTTTAAGCAGTTTTACCAAAGACGGGATTTCATACTTAGGAATACGTACATAGAAGTTGCTCAACGGGCGGGGCGTACCCACACCCAAACGCAGCACGCTTAAATGGCCTTTTCTATCCAAAACCAATTTATCCGTTTCGGCCAATAAACCTGCCGGCAAATGCACATTAACCGGCAACAACCGTTTACCGCTGGCATTGTACAAAGGCACGGTTACGGTTTTATGCGCAATATTGGGGGCGGATTCCAACTTAATTTTAAGCTGTACGCCCGCGCGGCTGGCTTGCGCCACTAAACGCGGTAACTGGCCGGCGCGCAGCTTCATAAAGAAGTGGGCCATGGTTTTAGGCTCTTTGCCTTCTCCGCGCAGCTGGGCAATATTGTCCACCGTAAAAGCGATGTGGTTAAAAGCATCCGCCTTTAAAGATTTGTCCACCGTGACATTAACGGGCAGTAAGTTTTCTTCGCCGTTTTCATCCACGTAAGTCATTTTAAAGCCGTGCAAGGCAGAAGCGTCTAAATCCGAATCGTCAATTTCACCTACCGGCTGTCTGGAATTTACTAACTGAGAGTTGCGCATAGGCGCCAGCTTGACCTGATTGCGGCGGAAAAGGCGGTTCCACCAATGGTCTTTTACGTTCATATTCTGGCTGGCAAAAGCGCGGCTTTGTTTCAAATCCACCGCCGCATTGCCCAAACTCAAAGCTCCCACCGTATTGGGCACCATACTCACAGT
>CALUUY010000001.1 GCA_944324095.1 uncultured Elusimicrobiales bacterium | reverse complement strand
TTTTTTTCTACTCACGTGTTTTTAAATATTTTTTGTTTTGTTTTTTTTTTTTTGATAAATTTTGTTGAAAACAAAATTTAGTCAAAAACAGAGGGTTAAAATGAAAAACGCGTTAAGGGAGCGATTTGAGGACTTATCTGCCGGGCGGGTAACTAGCTTGAAAGGTTTTACTTTAATAGAGCTGTTGGTAGTGGTTTTGATTATTGGCATATTGGCGGCCGTAGCTTTACCTCAATATGAAAAAGCGGTGGATAAATCCCGCGTGGCGGGGTTTATCTTTCCTAAATTGCGGGCAGTTTATCAGGCGCAGGCCGCTTATATCATGGCGCACGGCCAAATGGCCACAGATTTTACCGAGTTGGATATAGACATTACCAAAGGCTGCACGGTTAATTCTGCCAATGGAGGAACAAACAATTTGTTAAGTTGCACGGCAAAAGGCGTTAGCTTTAATTTTTATATGACGAGGGGCAGCCAAAATGTGGCCTCTCATTACAAGAAAGTGGCGTTTGATGTTTATACCCGTGATTCCGGTAATTTTAAAGAAGGCCGTTTGTATTGCCGCCCCAATGGAGACGGAGGAGAAGAATTTTGTGCAAGGTTTGGAAATCCGGTTTTTACATCGGGTAGCAAACAAATTTATGAAATTAATTAAAGCGGCTTTAACGTTAAAAGGAAAGTATTTGTAAATCCGTTTTTGTGTTGTGCGTTTAGAAGGCTTGTTATTTGAGCCTTCTTTTTATTTGTTGTTCTTGGGCGGCTTTTAGTTTTTCTAAAAAAGCCGCCTTTACGTTTAGCATATTATTAAGCGGTGCCGTTTTTAGGTGGCATATTCCAATAGCCACAGCGTCTGCTACGTCGTCCGGCTGGGGGGGCTTGTTTAAATTTAAAGTAAGCTGCACCATACGCTGCACTTGTTTTTTGTCTGCCGTGCCGGTGCCGCAAAGCATCATTTTAACGCGCTTGGGGGGATAAAAGGCTATTTTCTTTTGGGCTTGTTCGCACGCCAGTAAGATAACGCCGCGCGTCATTACCGTGTTAGCCATAGTTACGGCGCGTTTTAAAAAGAAGTTTTGCTCCATAGCCACCTGGTCGGGGGCGTATTCTTGCAAAATGTGTTGGAATTGTTTAAAAATATAGTCCAGCCGTACGGGTAAATCCTGCCCGGCTTGCGTATGTATAAGCCCACAAGCCGTTAAAGACAAAACGGAACGGGCGTCTCGTGTGAGAACTGCCCATCCCGTTCTGTCTAAACCAGGGTCTATACCTAAAACGGTGGTTATTTTCGTCGTCAAGCGGCCTCTTATGCTTCCAATTTGGCGGCTACGGCTTCATCAATGCTGGAGTTATCGTACACGTTTTTGGTGTCGTCGTGGTCGTCTAACGCTTCCAGCATTTTCATTAAGGTTTCGGCGGTGTGCTCGTCGGTGATGTTTACTTCCGTGTCGGGCAGCATAGACAAATCGGCCGATTCCGGCGTAATGCCTTTGGCTTCAATGGCTTTTTTAACAGCGTCCAATGCAGCCATTTCCGGCGCGGTAATTACTTCGTACACGTCCGCAGCGGTGCGCACGTCTTCGGCACCAGCTTCTAAAGCTAAATCCATCAGTTCGTCTTCGCCAATGTCTTCTTTTTTAACTACGATAAGACCTTTGCTCTTGAACATATAAGATACGCAGCCGGCCGTACCAATAGAACCGCCGTGGCTGGTAAAAATTTTGCGGATTTCAGAAAAAGTGCGGTTTTTGTTATCCGTGGTGCATTCCACGATAACAGCTACGGAACCGGGGCCGTAACCTTCATAGGTAATTTCTTCGTAAGACACACCGGGCAGCTGACCGGTACCTTTCATAATAGCGCGTTTTACGTTATCGGAAGGCATATTGGCGGCGCGGGCGTCGTCCATAGCTTTACGCAAGCGGGGGTTTTGATCCGGGTTACCGCCGCTCATTTTTGCGGCGATGGTGATTTCTCTTAAAATTTTGGTAAATACTTTACCTTTTTTAGCGTCAACGAGGGCCTTTTTGTGTTTAATACCGGCCCAGTGTGAATGTCCACCCATAGGTATACTCCTTACAACGATTAAGATATTTCTATTTTAGCAAATTTTATTTGTGCTGGAATACCCCGCCCAGGGTTGCACCCTTATCCGAAGGGGCGGTTTTAGACGGTGTATTTATTTTGCATAGAAAGGCAATTATTGATAAAATAGCAAACAGGCCCCGTTAGCTCAACTGGATAGAGTACCGGTCTTCGGAACCGGTGGTATGGGTTCAAATCCCATGCGGGGCAGAGATTTGTATTTATAATGCTGACAAAAATGCCGACAGCTTATTTGCTGCCGGCGTTTTTGTTTGTACCGCAATTAAAGGGGCAGAAAGGTATTTTTGCTGGGCTTTTTTCAAACCGGCAGAGCTTGTCTTTGGAAGAGCTAAAGGGCCTAGGGAAAAAATAGGTCTTTTGGCCCTTGCGAAATAAAAAGTTTTAATAGAAAATTGAGGAAGAAGGTTCTTTCTGTTTATCATTTTAAAGAGGAATATTTATATGAAAAATCAACATGTCTCTTTTTTAGAGTTATGCCGCCGCTTTATGTCTGTTACGCTAGCCAGCGTAATGATTTTTAACCTAACTGCAGAAGCCTCCGCTCAAGCTATTTCTCGTTCCAAATACAAACCTTCCATTTCTTCTAATGATTTAGAAAAAATACTAAGAAACAAAACAGCCATTGCCCAAGACAATACCTTTGTTTATTCCACCGCTCCTTTAGAAGCCCAAGTTAATCATATAAATCAACAAATCAAACAGAAAGACCCCGTATTAAAACAGTTAGAAACTTTAAAACTTTTTTTCTTTCCTCTTTTTTCTTCTTCATCTTCTGATAATCAGTCCGTTTTTAATGATTTTGTCAAACAAGACTCTTCTATATTAAAAGAAGACAGCGAGTACGTGCGTGCGTATGTGCAGTCTTTATATGATAATGCCTCTATGCGCTATGAAAGCCAGCTGGCGGATTTAAAAGCTCAGAAATTAGAGGAATTAGAAGAAGAAGACAAAAACACCGAAGAAGCTTCTAAGCTTATCGACCAGGAATTAGACAATAAAAGACAAGCCTTTTTAAATGAAATCAATCAATGGAAGCGTGAAACGTTGGTTCAGCTGGCCCAAGAGGAACGCGCCGTACGCAGCAGCTCCAAAGAACGGTTTTCTGTTTATCAAAAAAAATCCGACCAATTGCGTGACCAACTTGTTTTGAAAAAGAAGAACGAACTTTTTGCTTTATATAAAACCAATCCTGCCAAAGTAAAATCTTATTTGATTGCCATTTCCACCCGGCTGCTGTCTTACCGCACCATTGAAGGCAAAAGTTTCTTTACCCAAGAAGAAAAAGAACTTTTAAATGATATTTTTATCCAGGATTTAGCCGCCAATGACGGTTGTTTAAATGCAAAATCTTCCTATACCTGTGAACGTGCCTTTTCTGTGGTGGCTGGGTTGGGTATGGTAAGTAAAGGTGATTTCGAATCCACAATGGCTATTATGGAATTTGTTGATCGCCATTTAAATGTAAACGGCATTGCGGGCCCGGCGTTATTGGCGGGTGCTTCTGCACTGCTGGCGATGGGGCGCCCCAGCGCGGTGGGCGGAATTTTAGACTCTGCTGTTAAAAAAGAAAACAACCCCAGCTTTCCGCTTTCTTTTGCGGAACTTTATGAATTCACCAAATATAATGTAGCCGGTAATATGCGTTATATGGGTGACGTTTCCAAAATGGCCCAAATGGGGAATAAAGAGGGGGATGCTTCCAACGCTTGGGAAGAGCTTGCCTTGATGTTGGCGGCGGAAGGAAGCAAAGAAAGCTTGGATATTTTGCAAAAATACGGTGTGGGCCGCTGCACGGTAACCCAGCAGAAAGACCAATTTTTTATTAATTGCGACACCATCCTCCCCTTTTTAGTAGGCGCGCTTATTAGCGGTAAAAGCGGGGCGGAAAAATATGCTCCTTCCACAGTTACTACTCAAGCCGGTGCGTATTTTAGCAACAGAGGTGCCGGCAAAGGCGTCATTCACATTTCCAAAGAAGAAGCCCAAAAAGGCCAGGCTGTTATGGCGCAAAACCGGCAGGCTTTAAAGAATTTAAGCCAAAATACGGGCTTGCCGCCTGCGGCTGTATTCTTGCGTTATTTATTTTTAAATACTATGGGGGATTTAAGCGCGCCGGAAGAATTGTCCTTAGACAATAAATTATACCGTGCCTTTGCTGTAGCGACCAAAAATGCCAACGTAAAAACAGGTTTTTCCATTGAACCCTATAATACAAAAAGCCCAATTTATGTTTTAAAACGCAGTGCGTATGACCGCAGCAAAGCCTGGAGCATTGGGGCTAATGTGTGCGATGTGGGTTTACTGGTGTGGTTTGGGGCGGACATTGTGCGTGCCTTGCCCAAGGCAGCCCGCTGGATGAAGCTGGCCGGAAACGGGGCGTTGGCTTCCGTTAGCAAAATAGCGGGGCGCACCCGTGTGTTGGGCCGTTTGAAAGGAATGGGCGACGCCAAACCCTTTATGGCAGAGATGGCCAAACTCCGCCCGAATTGGACGCGTAATTTTAATGCCAAGGCGGCTTCCCGTTTGGAAGGCATCCTTAAAACGCAGGCTCCGTTGTTTAATTCTACCCAATTTGGCTCTGATATGTTCCGTGCTTCCACGCAGGCGTCTTCTGCCTTAGCAACGGCTCGTTTGGAAGGCGGCAAGGTGGTGTTGGATAAGACGTTGGTGCAGTCTTCGCAAGTGGCGGCCAAGGTTCAGAGCAATTTGGACAAAGTGGCGGCGAACGTAAACAACCAATTTATGAAGGAAGTCTTTTCTTTAAAATCCCGCGTGTTTGGTAAAGATGCTTTATATCGCCAATTGTGGGTAAAAGAATTGTATGCTTCTGCTCCGGCCGGCGCCACGCCTTATGCTTTGACCCCCAACCAACGGGCTTTTTTTGAGTTGGCGGGTAAAATCCGCGGTAATAAAGCTTTTAAAGTCCCGCAGGCGTTAACCCAACAGGTTTCTTTGATGCCTAACGGCCACGTAAACCAAGCAGCTGTGCTACATAATTTAAAGTTGGCCGGGGTGTCTGCCGCGCGCGCGACGGAAACTTCCCAAATTTTAGAAAAAGCGGTACAGTTGGCAGATCAGTCTTATATGTATCGCGACCGGAAATGGCGTTATTTCTTAAGTGCGGTTCCGTTTGGAAATGACGGTTATCACGCGTGGAGAGGTAACAGTGTTTACCGCCAAATTTTGGGTAAAAAAGTAGGGGTGTTGCTTAATGAAAGCTCTGCTTTTACCCAGGCTGAAAAGTTAAGATTAACCGATGTGCTTGCCTGGAATTTGCGCAGTGATTATTCCATTAAAGTACCTAAAGCGGCGCGCAGCTTGGCGGCTTTACCGGTAAAAAAACCGGCGGTTAAGTATGAGACGCGCTCCACTTTTATTATTGATGATTTATCTAAAGACCCGGTGGCCTTGCCTTTAAAGTTGCGTATGGATCCGCGCGTAAACGGCGTGTCTGATAAGTTTTATCAGCACGTAGATTTTATACGCCAGCCTACGGGGGAATATACACTCTCTATGATTAATGCGGCGGATATGCCGTTTAAGCTGGAAAACTTTAAAATTATTGCCCGCCCGAAAGACTTGCCTAAACTGGCGCAAGCGGTGGAGCATTCTGCTGAGCCTTTAATGCTTACGATGTCTCCCTATACTAAGCAGAACATCTTTACGCGCGGGTGGAATGCCGGCCGCAATTGGTTGGAGCAAACTTCTTGGTTCCCCAAAAAATGGCGCCGCGGAACGGAAGAAACAGAAATGGCGCGTTTATTGCAGGATAACCGCCTGTTAGCGTCCCGCGTGTCTTTAACCGGGGATAAAGAGGAACGTTTCTCCTCTATGTTGCAGGTCTATCGTCGTTTGGATAATGGCACTTTGCTTCCGCTCCCAATGACGGTAAAGGCAGATCGCTTTTTTGATATGCCGCGCCTTGGGGTGGATAAATTGGTATTGGAAGGGAAAGGTTTTTCCTTCTTAAACAAAAGCGGCGCCGCGGTAAACATCAAAAACCCGTTCTATTTTGGTATTCCCAAAGGGGAAGCCGGGCACTTGGCTGTTGCTTTAAAAACCAGCAACATTACAAAACCCATCTCTTTAACGGTGGCCACTAAAAAGACGGACTTGTGGCGTATGTATGTGGCTACGGGGTTGAGCTTGAGCTCTGCTTCTACGGGGTTGTTGTCTTCTTTGGAAGAATTCTACCCCGGAGACAAACCCTACGGCGCCAGCGATACGGACAAAATGATGATTACGTTATTCCTGCCGTTTATTCCGTCATTCTTTGCCCCGGTGTTTACACCGTTTGTAAAACGTTGGGGTGCGTTAAGAGTGACGGAAGTGGCGCTGGCGTTGTCCACGGCTGGTTTGGCTTTCCCTATCTTTAATGGTTTTGTGTGGAATACTCCGCAGGATAAAAACTCTAATGAGAAACCCGAAGGTTTGCCTAGCTATAAATGGCTGTATGTTTCGGCCGGAGCTATCGGTATGTCTTCTGCACTGTTGCGCGCCAGCTTGAATACTTTGATTGGTAAAGCTAGCGGCAGCACGGGGCTTGTAAAGAGTATGCTTGCCAAAAACATTGGTTCTGCGGCGCTTTTGGTTCCGCCGTTGGTGTTTGGCGGGTTGTATTCTGACGATGGCACCGGTGTAGCTTCTAAACCGCCTACATTTGCCTCTTCCTTCCCTGTGTTAGGGGCGGGGTCTGCCGCGGCGTTGTTAGTTATGCACAACTCCAGCATTAACCGCACCATCGGCCAGGAAAAAGGTTTTAAATTTGCCAAAGGCCATGTGTGGGAAATCCTTAAGAAAGAAAGTTTAGATGCTTATAAATTAGTGGGCCATAAAGCGATGTTGCCTATGATGGGGGGGGCCTTCTTCTTAACCGGGTTTGAATCAGCCGCTTACAATAAGGCCACCAACCAGATGTTAAAACCTGCCGCGCAAAGCTGGGCTTCGGCCAATGTGTTTAACGTTTCGTTTGGCAATTTAAACCAGCCCCATCAAAAGAAGAACCTCACGGCCACGTTTACCGGTGGTGCCTTGTTGATTGCGCCGTTCTTTGCGCGCTGGAAAGCCGGCCCTATTTTGAATATGTTTGGCACCAATGAAAAAGTGCGCTATACCAAAATGCTGCAGTATTCGTTAATGTCTTCTGCGGCGGGCGGCGGGTTGTTGTTGTCCGTAGAAAAAGGGCCAGACGGCAGTATGGACGCAGCTAACTGGGGCAAATTTGTGCTGGGCGGTACGTTATTGGGGTTAGGGACGGCCAACGTGTTCCAATCCTTACAGAACTTAGCTACGGCCCGGTATATGGAAGCGCCTGAAGTAGTCAGTGCAATTAAAGCCGCTAAAGGCATTAAAGAACAGCAGATGATAAAAGACGTTTATAAAACGGCTTCCCGCACGGTGTTCTCTGCGGCTAACGTGGGTATGGCCATTCCGCCTGTGGTAATTAGTACGGCTATGGACTATATGACGGATGACAGCAAAGCCGGCGGTGCTATGATTTTAGATGAGCAGGTTCCTGCCTATTCGTTAGGTGCTTCCTACGGGTTGTTGGGAGCGGGCGCACTGATATCTTTGGGCAGTTTGGGAAGCATTAACAAAGGTGCGGCGGCTGGGCTTATGCGTACGCTGTCTGTACCGGTGGGTGCCAATTATTTATACAAGAGCTGGAAAACCCCGCTGAACCAAACGCTTAAATTGCAAGTGCCTGATTTGGGAAAAAGCGGAAGATTTAACTTGGTGGCTCCTGCGCCTACACCTGCCCCTGTTTCCATAGAAGAAACCGGTAAATAAGTCATTTACTTAGACCATATAAAACCGCCCCGCAGCCAATTTTGCGGGGCGGTTTATAAATTCCCTCCAATGATCTTTGTATTTTTAGGCATCAGAATTTTATCTGGCACCACTACAAACGGTATTTGAGTGGATGATGGGGCAAAGCCAACTAAAAAGATTTTTAAGCGCTAAAAAACCCCGGGAATAAACCGGGGGTTTTTGTTTTATTTGGTTTTTAAAGAAACGGGCTCCGGATGGATGGTGATAAAGGAGTCTTCCCCAAAGCGTTTTAGCAGTTGTTGTTCCATCTGTTCGGTAATGGCGTGTGCGGCTGCCAGTGTTAAGTCGTCTGCCAGGTAAACGTGCATTTCTATGGCGCGGCGGCTGCCTATTTTGCGCGTTTTAATGTTGTGGGCGCCTTGAACGCCGGGTATGTTTTTACATAGAAGGGTAATTTCTTCTTCGGTTTGCTCACCGAGGCTTTGTTCCAAAAGCTCGCTGATGGCGTCTTTAAATATTTGCCAAGCAGCTTGAAAGATAAAAAAACTTACCACAATAGCGGCTAGCGGGTCTAGCACCGTCCATTTATTACCCAAAAAATACGCGCCGGATATACCCAGCAAGGTACCTACGGAGGACATCGCATCCGAGCGATGATGCCAGGCATTGGCTTCCAGCAGGCGGCTGTCTGTCAATTTAGCTACGTTTAAGGTGTAACGGTACAGCCATTCTTTTACCGCAATAGACACTAGTGCCATAATTAAGGCAATGGCGTGGGGGCGGGCGATGGGCTTGCCCTCCGTTAAACTTAGTATGGCTAACACCCCGTTGTATAAAATTTTGGCCCCCACCGCGGCTAATGCCAGGGCGATGAGCAGGGTGGCCAGGGTTTCAAAGCGTCCGTGTCCGTAGGCGTGGTCTTTATCAGCCGGGCGGCCGGACAGGCGCACGCTGGCCAGCACAACAATATCGGTCAGCGAATCGGAAAGAGAGTGTACTGCGTCTGCCACCATAGCGGCGCTGCTGCCCAATATGCCGGCTAAAAATTTGAAGGTGCAGAGCACGGTGTTAATAATTAAACCTTGAATGGTTACGGTATTGGTTTGTTCAATACGTTGGGAAACATTGGTCATATTAATTCTATTTTATCATTTTGGAAGTGGCGGGGTTTTTATTACAAAAAGGTTACAATTTTGCTATAAAATATAAATATGAAATCTATTAAAGCAGAAGGGCAGGCCAAATGCCCCAACCATTGTGAAGAATTTGACGTAGAGTATTGGTCTTTTGTCCGCGCGGATGAAGACCCGGATTTAAAAACAGCCGCCTTGGGCGGAGAATTAAATTTAGTTTGTTGCCCGGAATGTAAAACCTTTTTCCACCACGACGGAAATTTAATTTATCTGGACGCCCCCAACGAGCTGATGATTTTTGTGTTTTCCCACGCTGATAAAGACAAAGAAGCCGCTTTGGCCGCTAAAATGAAAGAAGACTATCAAACCATTAAGCAGGTTTTATCTAATAAATTACATTTTGATTATCAGCCCTTTTATGTCTTCGGGCTGGATGGGTTAAAACAGGTATTAGAGCAGGAAGAAAAAATGTTGTTTGAGTCTGAAGTAGTAGCTGCCGCTGCTGCGCAAGCCGGTTGCAGTATTGTGCGCTTAAAACCCGGCTATGCGCGTGAGAAGCGGTTCCCTTTATACGTTCCTGCCCCGCTAGGGGAAGGTGCCAACGGCTATGCTTTGGCGGCGCATAAAGTGATTAAGCAAGGCATACAGAGCCTGCTTTTGCAAAACTTTTTAGACCAGATGAGCCAGGAAGGAGCCTCTTTACCGGTAGTAATATGAGTAAAAATGTTGTGTCGGTTCCCAAAAAACACAAAGAAATACTGCTAACCATTGGTGCTTATGCCCAAAAATTGGGCACGCGTGCTTGGCTGGTGGGGGGAGCCGTGCGGGATTTTTACTTAAAAAAAGAAACGCTGGATATAGACCTTACGTTTGAAGGCAATGTGGAACCTTTGGCTAATTTATGTTTACGCCATTGGGGCGGGACAAAGCGCAAATTTACGCAATTTGGCACGTACCGGGTGGAGTTAGACAACGGGCTTAAGTTAGACTTAGTGCGTGCACGCAAAGAAGAGTATCCCCAGCCGGCGGCTTTACCGGTGGTAGCGCCTTCCGTCATAAAGGACGATTTGTTCCGCCGTGATTTTACCGTCAATGCTTGGGCCATTAGTATTTGGCCGCAGGATTTTGCCGCTTCGTTTGACCCCTTTCACGCCCAGGCGGATATAGACGCCGGGCTTGTGCGTATTCTGCACGAAAAAAGTTTTTTAGATGACCCCACCCGCCTGTTTCGCGCCTTGCGCTTTGCGGGGCGTTTTGGGTGGAAATTGGCCCCCGATACGGAATCTTTATTTAAAACAGCCGTAAAAGAGCAGTATCCTCTTTTGCTAACCAGGGAACGCGTTAGCCGGGAGTTTGTAAAAATTCTGGAAGAAAAAAATCCCGAACCGGTTTTTAAGCTATTAGAAAAATATGGCTTGTTGGATTTTGTGTATCCCGGTTTAAAGTGGGCCGATTGTTTGCGCCAGGCGCCCACAATGGCTGTGCGATTGGGTGTTTTGGTGTGTTTAATGGGTAAAAACGGAGACGTGTTTTTAAAATCTCTCCGCTTGCCTAAGGAATTGGCGCAGGAATTACATATCGCGTGGACGGTGGCAGAAAATCAGTACAGCCCGCTTACGGCGCTTACAGAGTTGCAAAAAACCGTTTTGCGTCTAGTTTACCCCGCCTTACCGGCGCTGGCATTGGAGCCTTGCTTTGTAAGAGGAAGCAATTTGAAAGCTTGCGGGTTTTGCGGCAGTAAAATATCTGCCGCACTGGAATATTGCGCCCAACTGCAATGGCAGGGAAAAGTGGCCAATGCGCAGGACGCGTTAGCCCGGGTGGAACATCTGCCTAAAAAATAAGCGCATACCTTTTGTTTGGTTTTTATGGCAAAACCCCCGTGCATCTACTGATGTACGGGGGTTATCTGTTAACAGGTAACCTGTAAGGGTATAAAAAACCCCGCCGTTAAGCGGGGTAAAAAGTTTACTATTCAGCCGCGGCTAAACAAGTTCGGGTTAAAAAACGTGCGGCGGTTTCTCGTTCGATGGAGGAAGAACCGGGCATGTATCCTACGGAGAAAGTAATTTTATTGCCGCTGTGTACGCGCAAGGTTTGCAAGGAATCAAAAACTTCTATGCTGCGGCGGACGTCGTCACTAGGATGAACGGAAAGAAGGCGTTTGCTGTCTCCTTCCTGGCACCAGAGGGCGTAAACCCCGGGCTGGTTGCGTGTTTGGCTAAAATGTGTAATGGCCGTTAAAAGGCGGTTAATGTCTGTTAGTGTTTTTACCGGCATAATACTGCGTTACCCCCTTAGGTCTTATGCGGATATTTAGTAAATATAGTTAGTTTTGTGCAGGAAGTCAAGTGTTTTTTGGGCTCTCATGTGCGGGCGGATAAAAAAGCGGCTTTTATGAAAGGCAAAAAATGGCGTTTTAAGGCAAAACAGCCGTGCAAGAAGGGGTATAAATTAGTAGAATTACCATATATGGAAATCATAGTATACATACCCATTTTATTCTTTTCCATTGTACTGCACGAATTTGCCCACGGGCTGGCGGCTTACCGGTTGGGTGACGATACCGCTTATTTAAGCGGGCGCTTGACCTTAAACCCCATTGCCCATATAGACATAATGGGCACATTGGTGGTGCCGGCGTTTTGTTACTTGTTTGGGATGCCTCTTTTTGGGTGGGCCAAACCGGTGCCGGTAAATCCGCTTAGGTTGGATTCTCCTAAACGGGATATGGGCAAAGTGGCAGCCGCGGGGCCGGCGGTTAATTTGGTATTGGCGTTGGTATTGGTGCTGATAATGAAAATTGTAATCCTCACGGCGGCTACTGCTTCCGCCGGTGTGGAGCAGGCTTTGGTGTTTTTACAATATGGGGTGCTGATTAATGTATTATTGGCGGTGTTTAATTTAATGCCCATTCCGCCGCTGGATGGGGGGAACATTGTCACGTCGCTGTTGCCGGTGAATGCGTCTATACGGTATCAAGCGGTGTTTGGGCGTTACGGTATGTACATTGTGCTGGCGTTAATACTTACCGGTGCGGTAAAGTACATATTGCTGCCCCCGGTATATTTGATTTTAAATGCACTCAATAAATTTTTAATGTTATAGAGGTGTTTAGTATTATGAAAAGCAACAAAATCGTCGTTTCCGGTATGCGGCCTACGGGCCGGCTCCATTTAGGTAATTATCACGGAGCATTAAAAAACTGGGTGGCGTTGCAAAAAGATTACCGCTGCTTTTTCTTTGTGGCGGATTTACACGCCCTGACCACCGCGTATGACCATACCCAAAGCTTAGCCCATAACAGCGAAGAAATGCTTATAGACTGGTTAACCGCCGGTTTAGACCCTAAAGAGGCTACCATTTTTATTCAGTCCGACGTGCCCGAAGTGAGTGAACTAAACACCCTTTTAGGTATGATTACCCCTCTGGGCTGGCTGCTTAGAAACCCCACCTATAAAGACCAAATCCAAGAATTATTGGCCCGCAAATACGCCGGGCAGCTGGCCGGTGACGAAAACACCCCGCTGGCCGAACGGGTAAAAGGCCTGACGGATGAAGACATTTCTTCTTTTGGTTTTTTGGGATACCCTGTTTTGATGGCAGTGGACATTTTGATTCACCGTGCGGAATTTGTACCCGTGGGGCAAGACCAAACCGCCCATTTGGAAATTGCGCGTGATATTACGCGCCGTTTTAAAGACATTTACGGGGTGGACGTATTTGTAGAACCTAAACCGTTGTTTACGTCTATTGCCAAAGTGCCGGGGTTAGACGGGCACAAAATGTCCAAATCTTATAACAACACCATTGAACTGGGCGAGGATGTGGATAGCGTACGCAAGAAAGTAATGTCTATGTACACCGACCCTAACAAGAAAAAAGCCAACGACCCGGCCAACCCGGAAGGCTGCGTAGTGTATGCCTTTCACAAAATATACAACCCCAATCATCAAACCCGCTGTGCAGAGTGCAAAGCAGGGGCTTTGGGGTGTGTGGCGTGCAAGAAAGAGCTTTTTGCTTTGATGGAGCCGGAACTTTCGGCCTTTAATGAACGCCGTAAAATTTTTGAGGCGGATAAGGCTCAACTGGCCAAAATTGTGGCTGAAGGGAAAGAGGCGGCCCGTGCGTCTGCTGCGCCGGTGCTGTTGGAAGCCAAAAAGGCAATGCGGGTTATTAAATGATAAATACAGCTCCTATCAACGTACACATTAATGTCTTTGAAGGGCCGATGGACTTGCTCCTCCACCTGATTAAAAAAGACAATTTAGACGTGTGCGATGTAAACATTGCGGAAATAACCAAACAATATTTGGATTATTTAAACGTAATGAAGGAGCTTAATTTGGAAGTGGCGGGTGAATTTTTGGTTATGGCCAGCACGCTAATGCAAATTAAGGCCAAAACGCTGTTGCCCAGCCAGGCGCCCACGTCGGAAGATGAGGGCCCCAACCCCGCCAAAGAACTTATTGCCAAACTGGTGGAATATCAGAAATACAAAGAAGCCAGCAAATTTTTGGAGCAAAAGCACGAGGCGTTAAAAGATCAGTTTTACCGTTCCGCCCCTATTTTTGACGACGGGGAAAAAGTAATCAATCTGCAAATGTTTGATTTGCTGGCCGCCGTTAAACGCGCGTTTGAGCGTTTGGATGAACGCAAACGGGTGGAAATGCTGAAAATAGAGGAGTTCCCGATTGAAAGTAAGATGGAGAAGGTGGTTTCTCTGCTTAAAGAACGGGAATGGATTTTACTAGATGACATTTTTGTGGGTGAAACTAAAAAACGTGGCATCATTACGTGTTTTATGGCGGTGCTGGAATTGATGAAGATTAAAAAATTATTGGCCCGCCAGGACGAGCGCGGCGGCGATATACGCATTTATTTAAACCCGAAAAATAAAGATAAAGATTTTAAAACCCTTATGCACGGGGAGGCTGCTTAATAATGGAAACACAAGAAAGCCAAGAGCAAACGCAATTGGTGCAAAGCACCGATGACGTCAAAAAAATTATAGAAACCCTTTTGTTTATTACGGACAGGCCGGTCAAGCCTTCGCGCTTGGCGGACGTGGTGGAAACCGTCACCCCTGCACAAGTATTAGACATTATTAAAGAATTAACGCAGGAATATACCCAGCAGGGCCGCGCCGTGCAGATTGTGGAAGTAGCCGGCGGGTATCAAATGGCCACCAAGCCGGAATATGGGCGCTGGGTACGCAAATTATATAACGAAAAAATGACCACCAAACTTTCCAACGCCGCCTTGGAGACTTTGGCTATTATTGCCTATAAACAACCCATTACCCGTGCGGAAATGGAAGCCATACGCGGGGTAGATGTGGCCGGCCCGCTGGAAAGGCTGTTGGAACGCGGGTTGGTGCGCGTAGTGGGCAAGAAAGACACTATCGGCAGGCCGATGGTGTATGGCACAACGGACGAATTTTTAAGAATGTTTGGTTTAAATAAAGTGTCAGAACTGCCGGATTTGCAGGTTTTTGCCGCCAAATCTTTACACGAAAAGCAGGCAGATCTGCCGTTTGACGAAGCCTTGCCCCCGCTAGGGGAGCCGGCCATTATTCCGCTGGAAGAGCTGGAAGGAGCCGAAAAATTAGAAGCGTTAGACGGCGGGGCCGACCCGTTCTTTACGCGTACTTCTTATAATAAAACGGCGCTTGGGCAGGTGGCTTTGCCCGGCTTGGAGGAACCCGCTGCTGAGCAGCCGCAGCCGGCCGAAGCAGCCGCCCCCGCGGCCGAGCCGGAAAACGCGCCCCTTGCCGAACCGGCCCCGCAAGATGAAATTTCTCAAACGGAACTGGAACAGCGCCTGACTAACCAGGCCTTGGAAATAGAGACCCAACAAGAAGAACAAACCGCAGCCTCTACTGGCGCGGAGGAGGATAATTAACCATGAATATTGTTATGGCCGCCAGCGAGGCGTTCCCGTTTTGCAAAACGGGCGGATTGGCAGATGTGGTGGGTGCGCTCAGCCAGCAGCTGGGTATGCGCAAAGGCAATAAGGTTATTTTATTTCTGCCGCATTACCGCAATATTACGCGGGTGTCTTCTTTAAAAGTGGTGCCGGGTGTGTATTTGATCCCCATCGGCGGGCGGATTGAACAGGTTACGCTGTCTTATATAAACTGGGGGTCGGTGATTGTATTTTTTATCGGCAACCGTAAATATTTTGACCGGCCCGAACTATACCGCACCAAAACGGGCGAGTATCCGGACAATGATGAACGTTTTATCCTTTTCTGCCGCGCGGTGTTGGAAGGCTGCAAATTTGTAGGCTTCCGGCCGGACATTATCCATTGCCACGATTGGCAAACCGGGCTTATCCCCGCGTATTTAAAAACCGTGTATAAGCTGGACGCGTTTTACACCCGCACGCGCAGTTTGTTTACCATTCATAATATTGCCTATCAGGGGCATTTTCCGTATTCCACTTATGAAAAAGCAGGCTTTCACCCGGTGGACTACACGCCGGACAAATTTGAATATTACGGCGGTATAAGCTTTTTAAAAAGCGGCCTTGTATTTGCCGACAATATTAACACCGTCAGCCCCACTTATGCCAAAGAAGTACAGAACGACCCTTCCAAAGGCTTTGGCTTGGAAGGCGTTTTGCGCTACCGCAGCAAAAATTTCTGCGGTATTGTAAATGGGATTGATACGGAAATTTGGGATCCGGAAACCGACCCTATCCTTCCGGTTGGGTACGACAGTTTTGACTTTCCTCGCGGCAAAACCGCCTGCAAAATGATGTTGTTGGAAGAGTGCGGTTTGGAACGCAACCCGGATAAGCCGGTGGTGGGGATAGTATCGCGCTTGGATTATCAAAAAGGGCTGGATATGGTGGTAAACGTGATAGAGCGTTATAAAGGGCGCGTATTGTTTACCGTATTGGGTGCGGGAGACCCCCGGCTAGAAAAAGCCTATCAGGCTTTGGCGCGCAGCAACCCGTCTTGCGTAGCTTATAGGGGAAAGCTGGATGAAGAATTGGCGCATAAAATTTACGCCGGTGCGGATTTGTTTTTAATGCCGTCTCGTTTTGAGCCGTGCGGTTTAAGCCAAATGATTGCTATGAAGTATGGCACGCTGCCTGTGGTTACGCAGGTGGGCGGGCTGGCCGACACGGTAACGGGTTATCCGGCTTCTAATGCAACAGGTTTTTTTATTAAGACCTTGAGCGAAAACGGCATTGTGGAAGCTTTGGAAGCAGCGTTAAAAGTGTATGGAGAAAAACCGGCTTGGGCCAAGCTGGTTAAAAACGCTATGACGGCGGACAACTCGTGGGATAAATCCGCCCAGCAGTATATAGATTTGTATAAACGGACGATTCTTTAGGAGTAAGTGGTTTATGAAAAAATGGTTGTTAATTTTATTTATTGGTTTTTTTGCCGTAAGCGGCCAAGCTAAGACGGCTAAGAATTTGATTTGGGTCATTGGGGATGGGATGGGCCCGTCCGCTATGGGCTTTTTTATGGAAGCGGTGCGCAACAGCAGTAATCCGGCGTATCCGGATAAACAGTCTAATTTGGAAAAATTTATCAACGCCTCTGAAGTGGGCCTGTATTTTAACAACACCCACGTCAGCGTGGTAACGGATTCGGCCGGTTCTGCTACACAAATGGCTACGGGGCAGTATTCTATACCGGATTATATCGGGCAGGATTATTCCGGCCTGGACGTTAAAAATATTATGGAAGAAGCGCAAGAACGTGGAATGTCCGTTGGTGTTATTTCGGACGCGTATGTAACGGATGCCACCCCGGCGGCCTTCCTGGCTCACGCGCGCGGCCGCGGCCAAAAATACAATATTGCCCGGCAGATGATAGCTTCCGGTGCGGATGTTATTTTAGGCGGCGGGCTCAAATACTTTACGCAGGGTGAAAACAAAAAACTGCTGAAAGAAGCCAAAAAACAAGGCTACACGGTAGTAACCGATAAAAAGCAGTTAGCCAAAGCAAAAGGTAAAAAGTTGTTGGGCTTATTTGCTGATGAAGCTATGCCTTTTTATATAGAAAAAGATTTAAACCCCACGGTGCCCACTTTAAAGGATATGACGCAGGCTGCGCTTCGTATTCTTTCCCAGAATGAAAAAGGTTTTATTTTGATGGTGGAAGCCGGCAAGATAGACTGGGCTTTGCACGAAAATGACGGCGGTTCTTCTTTCTATGAAATGGTTACATTGGATGAAACCCTTCCGGTGTTAACCTCTTTTGCCGATAAGAACGAAGACACCCTAATTTATTTAAATGCTGACCACGAAACCGGTGTCCCCGCCTTTGCTTACCGCCATTTGGACAGCAAGCAGGTACGGCACAAAAACGCTCAGGGAGAAATGCTCTACGGCGGTAATACGGATTATGTGGACTATAAAGAGTTTGATAAACTGCTTAAGCAAAACCGTGTGTTGTATTATGTAAACGAAGATTTTAAAAAACTTCCGCAGGAAAAACGCACCCCCGAAACGATGCAGGCTATGATGGATAAAGCATTGGGGTATCATATCGATTTTTCCTCTCTGCCCAACCCTACGGACTACCAGCAAATTAAGCAGCATATCAATGATGTAAAAGGCCTTAGCTGGAATACCGGCAACCATACGTCTGGTATGTTAATTGGTGTGGCGGACGGCGGGTATGACGGGTTTACCGGCGTGTATCACAATACGCAGTTAAAAGACAAGCTGACGCAAGCCTTGGGTTGGAACGAAAACCTGCCCGAAGATGAGGATTAGTATATGGATGATTTTTTGGAGCCGCAGAAACGGCGTTCTAAGCACGTTTTTCGTTTGTATCGCCGGGTATTTACTTTGGTGTTTGCGGTGGCTGTTTTGCTGCAGGTAGCCAGTTTTACTCAGGTGCAGCTAAAAGATTATTTTAACCGGTTGGACAGTGAGTTTAAGGTTATTTTAACCATAGACCCGGAGGTACAAACCGAAGACCTGACCCAAATGGGGGAAAGCCTTAGCACCAAAGAGGACATTGTGGAGGTTAAGTTGTTTTCTCCGGCGGACGCGCTGGCCGCTTTGCAAAAGAAGAATCCCCAGCTTACGGAGGCGCTTCTTTTGATGGGGCGCAATAAAATGCCGGCGTATTTTGAGCTGAAGCTAAATTACAAAGCGGTTAACAATATTGGGCCGTTTGTGGATAATTTAGCGGCGGAATATCAGGGCTTGTCTCCCAAATACAGCCCGCAGCACGCGCGCACTATTTTTTTGGTAGGGTTGTGTTTGCGCATTGTAAATATGGCGGTGGTGTTTGCGCTGCTGCTGTTGGTGTTTTTTATGTTTTTGGTGGAGGCGTATCCCTCCACTTCTCGCCACTTGGGGGCGGGGGTGTTTTCGGGTTTATTGGCGGCGGGAGCTTCGCTTGTGTTTATTGCGGCGTTAGTGTACCCGTCGGGATATTTGTTGCCGGCGCTTAATGCGTTTACGTCTGTAGGCCGCCAGGTGGGTTTGTTTGTGTTGTGCGGATTGTTGGGATGGACTTTAACTAAATGGCAAAAATTTTAACGCTTTTGGTGTTTTTATTGTGGGCGCCCAGTTTGTTTTCTAACGAAGCGGAAGACAAGCGTAAAGAGCTTGCGCGTTTAAAAAGCCAAGCAGCCCAAAAAGAAAGCGAATTAAAAAAATATCGTGCACAGGAACAGAAAATAGCGCGGGAAATTTCCGCCCTGGATAAAAAACGCCGGGAGGCCGAGCGTAAAAAAAACCAGGTAGAGGCGGATATTTCGTATATAGAGCAAACTTTGCTTTCCACGGCGGACAAACTGGCCGTTTTGGAAAAAAGTATGCCTATGTGGCAGCGCGCCGTGTTGGACGAGCTGGACGAATATTATTTTACCCCGCGTTGTTATGAATGCCCGGAAGGGTATAGTTTGGAAGAAGAAATTTTTGTGGACCGTATGATTACCCACAAAGCTGCTTTTACCGCGGCTATGAATGAGGAGCAAAAACAGACGGATAAGCAAATTTCCACCTTTGAGCAAAAGAATAAACAACTGCAGGCGCGCAGTTCTAAGTTGGAAGAAGAGCGGGAAGTGATTTCCACCAATTTCCGCAAGAAAAAAACAGCCTTAGATCAAACCAAACGTAAGGTGCAGGAAGTACGCAAAGAAATAAATGAACTCAACCGCTCCGCCGAAGAACTTAATGATTTGCTGGCCCAGTTTGAACGCTCCCGCAAGGCAAAAGCGGCCAAAGCTTCTGCGGCAGAACAAAAGAAAAGCGGGGTGAAAAAGGCGGCTTCTGGCGGGCCGACTATTGATGCGGCTCCCAAATCTTTACCGTGGCCAGTAACGGGTAAAGTATTAAGCAAATTTGGTAAAGAATACCGGGCTGATTTGAATACGTGGATTTTCCGCGAAGGGATTAAAATTGCCGCAACGCGCGGGCAAGCCGTCCGCGCGACCGAAGCCGGCAGCGTTATTTACGCCGGGCCGTTCCGTTCATACGGCAATGTGGTAATTTTGGATCACGGAAAAGGTTTCTTTTCCATTTATGGATTTTTGTTAGAGATACAGGCTTCCGTGGGCGACAAGCTACCCCGCCAAGGTGTTTTGGGTACGGCCGGGCCGGACACGCAGACGTCTTCCGGTACGGGGCGTTACGCGGTGTATTTTGAAATCCGCCAGGGAACGGAAGCCGTGGATCCGTTAAAATGGTTAAAATAAATTTAAGAGGTAAATATGAAAAATAGAAAAGTAAGTGCTTGGGCGATTGCCGCCGCCACTTTGTTTTTTGTGGGGACGCTGTTTCCGTATGCGTATGCAGCGGCGGACGGCGGGCTGCGTAAAATACGCACCTTTGTGGACGTGTTGGAATACGTAAAAGAAAATTATGTAGAGTCCACCGATACTGACCAATTAATTACCGGCGCCATTAAAGGCGTGGTGGGGGAATTGGACGACTTTTCTCAATATTTGGGCCCTAAAGAATACAAGGTATTAAAAAATGATACCCGGGGCGATTTTGGCGGCCTGGGCATTCGCCTTCAGATGGTGGATGGCTATGTGACCATTATGAGCCCTATGCCCAACACGCCTGCTTTTAAAGCGGGGGTAATGCCGGGCGACCGTATTTTGTTTGTGAATGACAAAGACATTTCCAATATGGATTTGGATGAGGCCGTAGAATTAATGCGCGGCGAAGCGGGCACCAAAGTAAAGCTTACTTTAAGCCGTAAAGACGAAAAAACCGGCGAATATAAAACCTTGCCGGATTTAACGTTAAAACGCCAAAAAATTATACCGGAAGTGGTGTATCACCGTATGTTGGACGGTAAAATCGGTTATATTTATGTGGTGGATTTTTCCGGCCATACGATGGAAGCGCTCAAAAAAGCGTTGGAAGAATTACAAAAACAGGGTATGCAGTCTTTGGTGTTGGACTTGCGTTTTAATCCGGGCGGCTTGTTAAACGGTGCGGTGGATATGGCCAAACTGTTTATGGGGCAGGAGCAGATGATTGTGTACACCAAAGGCCGCAAGCCGGAATTCTACCAAGAATTTAAAACCGATAAAAAGGCCCCGTATGCCGATGTCCCTATGGTGGTTTTAGTTAACCAAGGTTCCGCCAGCGCCAGTGAGATTGTTTCCGGTGCGTTACAGGATAATAAACGCGCCGTGGTGGTGGGGCAGCGCACCTTTGGTAAAGCCAGTGTGCAGCAGGTTATGCCGCTTTCCGGCGGGGCCGGTTTACGGTTGACTATCGCACGGTATTATACGCCTTCGGGTAAATTAATCCAGCGGGATTACCGCGATAAATCCAAGGCCGATGAGGGCGGTATTTTCCCGGATATTGAGGTGATGGTGGAACCGGAAGAAGAAATAAAAATTTTTATGCAGTATAATAAGATAGTATATACCCCCGGTAAAAAAGAAGAAGCTCCTAAGTTTACGGAAAAAGACCCGGTGCTGGATAAGGCTGTGGCCTATTTGAAAGGAGAGCTTACTTTGGAACAGGCCCAGGCCGAGGCCAAGGCTGCCAAAGAAAAACGGGAGCAAGCTAAAACTTCCGCCAAGGAGAATGTGTCCGGCGTGAAGAAAGAAGAAAAAAAGCCGGCGGCAGACAACAAAAAAGAAGCAAGTAAAAAGAAAGACGTCTCCGCGGAGAAAAGTAAATAAACAGGTGTATTATGCTAAGTAAAGATTTTACTATTTTGGGAATAGAGTCCACGTGTGATGAAACTTCCGCGGCGGTGTTACGCGGCGGAAAGGAACTCTTGTCCAATGTGGTTTATTCTCAAGTGGATGAGCATAAAAAATACCACGGCGTAGTGCCGGAACTGGCCAGCCGGGCGCACGCGGCTAAGATTGCTGCGGTAATAGAAACCGCATTGGGAGACCAAAAAATAGACTGCGTAGCTTTTGCCAGCGGGCCCGGGCTTCCGGGCGGGTTGATGGTGGGGCGCGTGGCGGCGGAAACGTTGGCCGCCTTTAAAGGCGTGCCGCTTATTGGGGTGAACCATTTGGAAGGACACTTGTTTGCGTGTGAGTTTGAAAATGGGCAGGTGTGCCGTCCTCTTGAATTTCCGCTAGTGGCGTTAGTGGTTTCCGGCGGGAATACGGAACTTTTGTATGTAAAAGATTATGGCGTTTATAAAGAGCTGGGCCGTACGCGTGACGATGCAGCGGGGGAAGCTTTTGATAAAGTAGCCAAATTATTGGGCCTGCCGTATCCGGGCGGGCCGCAGGTGTCCAAACAGGCGTTGGAAGGGAAAAGAGATGCTATTCATTTTCCTCGTCCGCTGTTGCCGGGCACGTGGGATTTTTCCTTCAGTGGTATAAAAACAGCCGTAAGTTATTACTTGCGGGATCATCAAAACGTAAGCGTACCCGATGTGTGCGCCAGTTTTGAAACGGCGGTAGTGGAGACATTAGTGTCCAAAACCGTTCAAGCTGCGCTAAAATATAAAGTAAAACATATTGCGGTGGGCGGAGGCGTGGCGGGGAACACGCTTTTAAGACAGATGATGGAAGAAAAAGGCAAAGAAGCCGGGCTGACGGTGCGGTTTGTGGAGCGGAAGTATTCGTCGGACAATGCCGCTATGATTGCCTTGGCCGCCTATAAAAAATTGGCCCGTGCACAGCAACTTGGCCAAGAGCCGCAATGGAATATTAATGTCAACCCCAATATGAAAGTGCGTACCTGGAGGTAAGCTATGATTATTTGGGTAATGCCTGATTCCGGTGCCCGAACAAAAGAAGATTACGCCCGCCTAAGCGCTTTATTTCAACAGGAATATCCTGGCGTGGACATAACGGTGCGCGTGTTTACGCGTAATATTTTGTGGCGTAAGATTTTTACCATTAAAAACCCAATGCCGGAAGAAGAAATACCGGACGTTATCCAAATCCCGCATTATTGGACGGCGCTTTTAACGCGTGCCGGAGTGGCGGAAAATTTATCCAAGTTAGACCCGGGTCTTTCTTTAAATAACGTATTATTCCCGCTTAAGCCGCATTGTTACCGCCCGGGCACAAAAGACATTTATTCCTATCCGTGGTGGTTTGATATGAGTGCCCTGCATTACCGTGGGGATCATTTAAAATTGGTGTCTTCCCACCCGGAGGAAGACTTGGCCAGTTGGGAAGGGCTATTGCGGATTTGTGAGGCGTTGAAAGAAACTTTTAAAGACAATCCCGGTTATTTCCCAATGCAAAACAGCGACTGGCGCGGTTCTCTTTCCGTGCGTAGCGCGTTGCCGGCTATTTGGGATAGAGGTGGGGATTTGATTTCGGCGGATTTTGCGTCCAGCCTGGTAAACAAGCCGGAGTTTAAAGCCGGCATAAAAGATTATGTTACGCTGGCGTTAAAAAACTATATGCCCATCCTGCGCGAACGCGGCAGCTTGGGTACAATGATTTCCGGCAAAGCCAGTATTTTGATGTCCCGCAAGCAGGGGGTAGCCAGTTTTGAAGCTAAACGCGGCGTGCGGGTAAAAACTGTGCCGGTGCCTACGACGGGGAATGTGTATTATTCCTACCTGTCCGGGATGAATTTGATGATTAACGTGCTGTCTAAAGAAAAAGAAAATGCACTTAATTTTATTAAATGGTGTGCCCGTACAGAGAACCAAATTCAGTATGCGGGCGTAATGGAAGTTTTCCCCGCGTTTGAAGACGCTTTTGAGCAGTTTATTTTTTCTTCCGCCCGCCGCTTGCAGACATACGGCAGTATTTTGGCCTCCGCCAAGACCTTGCCCAACATCACGGTAACGGGGACGGTAATAGAAATATTAAATAAAGTGCTGGCGGTAAGTGCTACGCAGATAGTGGAAGAACGGTTTACTATGGCGGGGCTGGATAGAGAGCTGGACAGCGCCTCGGCGGAGATAGACCATCTGCTTTCTTTATATGAGGGGTAGTATATGTTTGATAAAGAATCTTATACCCTGTACAAATTTCACAAACAGTTAAACCAGTCTTTCCAAAACAAAAGGGAATTATTGGAATGTGCCTTGCCGGCTTTGCGCAATTTATTTAAGCTAGACCGGGTTTACTTTTTTGACTGGCAGCAGGAAAGGGCTCTTTTATCGCTTAAAATGATGTGTAAAAAAGAGTACTGTATGGATATGCAGGAAGACATTTCCGTCATTAAAGAGCCTATATTTTTAAAAAGCCTGTTACGGGAAGGGTTTGTAATCAGTACGGATTTAAGCTATCCGGCGGCCTATGTGCTGATTCGCTGGCAGCGGCCGGCTATGTCCATTAACGGCGAAACGCTTAAAACGTATATGGAAGAAAAAGTGGGCGTGATACGTATGGAACGCTTCCGCAAGAACCGGGTGTTTACCGCACAGGAGGAAAAATTAATCAAGGCCTTGGCGGAGGAAATATCCCACAATTTACGCAATACGGAAATTGACCAAGCCAAAAACCAACGTTTAGCGGTGTCAACGGCGCTTAATCAGCTGGCTACCATATTTGCGTCTTCTTTACGGTTAAACGACGGATTAGAATTGATTTTAAAAGGAATACAAAAATATTTCCGCTTTGACCGGGTGCGTTTGTATTTAACCAATTATGACGGCACTAAAATAAAATCCATCCTGGGGGCGGATATTTCCGGCGAAGTGACCGTGCAGGATGAAGGGGCTTTAAAAGAGGGGGAAAAGGAACTTTTAAAAGCCGTGTTTGATTCCCCCAATACCTATACTTCGCGCCGCAATGTTATTTACATTCCGCTTAAAGTGCAGCGCAATAAAGTGGGGTTTTTAACGTTTGATAATTTGCTTTCTCGCCGTAAAATTGGGTATTTGGATTTTATTTCTTTAAAACAGTTTTCCACGCAGATAGCCTTATCCATAGACAATGCTATGCTGTTTGAGCGCGTGCAGGAACTTTCCAATTATGACGAGCTGACTAAACTGCCCGTACGCCGCTTTTTTAACGAGAAATTTGCCGAGGAGTTATACCGTTCTAAACGTTTTGATTTAATAATGTCTTTAATTATTTTGGACATTGATTTATTCAAACAAATTAACGACGGTTACGGCCATCAAATAGGGGACTGGGCCTTAAAAGAAGTGGCCCGCGTGATACGCACCAGCTTACGGCAGACGGACTTTCCTTGCCGGTTTGGCGGGGACGAGATGATTATTATGCTTCCCCGTACGAATGGGGAGGAAGCCAAAATTATTGCCAAACGCTTGCAGGAACGCATCCGCGCCATAACCCTGCCGGACAGATATACCGAAGGCAAAGAAGTGCATTTAAGCATTAGCCAAGGCATAGCGGTGTTCCCGCAGGACGGTAAAGACGAATCCGCCTTGTTGGAAAAGGCCGACAAAGCCCTTTATGCCGTTAAACAGACGGGGCGCGGGGCTTTTGCCCTCTATCGGGACGTGGCCGGGCCGGAAGAATAATTCGCCTGAAAAAGGAGTATAAAACAGTTGACAAGTTCTCCAAAAGTTGCAAAAATTTATAGAAGCAGGCACGACGCGTATTTTTATATATAATATATTGTATGCGTTGGGCCGGCACGTCGTATTATAAATAAAGATTTGTATTTATATAACAAACAGCCGGTTTATGGTTAGGGAAATTGCACAATGAACACAAATATAAATAAGAAAATGTGGAAATTTTTACTTGGTAAAGTGGCCTTTTTGGCGGCTTTGCCTTTGTTTTTTGTATTGACGGCCTTCCCAGTGTTTGGGCAAGCTCAGGCAGACGTAAAATTTGCCGGGGTATTTTATACCAAAACTGATGAAAATGCTCCCATAGAACAGGTTTATTGCAATTGGGGTAATACGTTTACAAGAACTTCTACGGATAATCGCAGTTTTGTATCTACTAATATTGAAAATGGTAACGGTACCAGCTCCAACTATGCAGATCCGTGGGAAAACTCTGCCTTAATTGAATATGACCAGCCGTATCCAAGCCCTACCGCGGGAAATAACTATCCTAACCACTGCTTAGGTTTGTGTATGGAGGTGTATTGCTCTAATAAGCCAATGGCTATGAGTACGTACTCCATTTCTTTCCCGCTGCAAACCATTAAGTTTGACATTATTAAATACGAAAACGGCAAAAATATTTCCAGCGAGAATGACACCCCTCCTCTTCGCACCATTACCATGTACCCGGGTGCAGGGTCTGGCAGTACGGGTGCTATTCAAGATTATACTTGCGGTTCTTACCACTGTTTTGATGCTCAGAGCGGGACAACTTGTCCGTCTGCTATATACTATTGTAATGGAGAGCGTTCTTCTTCTTGGTGTGTGGGGGATGGGGCCACTGTATCTCCTACCCAGTGCGCCGGTATGACCGCAGAAAAGAGACAGGCTGCCGGGTGTTTTAATTTTAAAGAATGTGACGAAAAGGATACCACCTATAACCAATGTTGTTCAACTACTTATGGTGGCACAAAAGGTTCTACCAACTGTGTAATTTTTGATAATAACGGGGCAGAATACGGGGAAGCTATGCAATTCTGCGCCGGGTGGGACGGTTCTTACGAAATTGCCGGTGAATTTGGCAAAATGAACGGCCAATATGGTTTCCGTGCCACGGTACAGAGCGATGTTCCCGGCGACAATATTACCGTAGATAAAATCACCATTAACTCTTCTGTTCCGTACCCGGGGGAAAACCAAATTCCCATACAGATAGACGTTACCAACGTGCACACCGTGCGCAGCACGCCTACTGTGGTGGGGGACATTACCTCTGTGTCTGCCCAGCCCTATACTTTGGCCTATCGCTTAAGTAAAGATTCCAATGTGCGTATTGCTATTTATGATGCGTCCAATCCTTCGGATTTAGTTTATAATTCTACCGATACGGGCAAAAACCCTTCAGAGGTCAATTTCAGTATTGATCATTTACGCCGTCTGTTGGTGGATTGGCAGCCGCGCTTGGGCGAAGGGATGAAAGGTCAATCTTCGGATAAGCAGTTAGTGGAGTTTGACTCTTGGGACGGACGCGACGATAGAGGCCGCCTGTTGCCTGCGGGTAACTATTTAGTATCCATTCAGGCTAAATCTCAAGACGAATGGCCGGAGGTGGACTTTTCCCGTGCGGTAACCCGTCAACTCTCTTTAGACCCGTTGAAATTGACGGACGTGGTGGTTTCCGGTTTAAATAAACAATCCACAGCGTATGCCACCATTAAATATGTGCCTACGGAAGCCTCTAAGGTGTATTTCCAGGTGTATTCGCCGGGCACTCAGTTTAATTCTACGTTTACTTCTTCTACAGGTACGGCACAAGGGCCGGTAATTGCTACAACGGGTTCAGGTGAGTCTGCTGTACCCACGGGATATTTGTTGTATTCTTCCGTAGAGGAACGCGGTTCCCGCGCCACTTATACCACTAAGTGGAACGGAACCTGTACAAATACGGAGGTTTGCCCTGTTAGCGGAAATCCCACCCCTATCCCTTCTTTGGATAATAAACAATTTTTTAATGGGGCGCCGTTACCGGATGGCAACTATGTATATGTATTATGGGCGGAAATACCGTACCAGGAGTCTTATAAAAATGCGGCAGGCGTAACGTATGATGCGGTTAAAACCACCAACTACTTAGTAGGCACAATGCCTATTGAGCGGGGGCTTGTGGACATTACTATTCAGCCGGTCAGCTATTCCACGGTTGGTTCCAGCCCTACAGCGTATGGCTTGGATCCGTTCATTTTTAAATACATTTTATCGCGCGATGCGGTGGCTGTTGCCAGTGTGCAGAACTCTGCCGGTGTAACGGTCAAAATGCTTACGCCGGAAGAAGGTACCTCCGGTGTAGCCCAGCAGATTAATACATTAAGTTGGGACGGGCGTGATGATGACGGCCGTATGGTAGGCCCTGGAACTTATGTGTTTGCTGTAACTTCTAAAGACGCTATGTTCCCGGAAATGCAAACCACAGCTACGGCCGTATTCCCGGTGGATTTGTATCACGTGGTAGATGTTGGTACTACGGATGTATATGGAGACAGCGAAGCCAAGGCAACTATTAGTTATTATTTGTCCAAGGCAATGAATGTTCAAGTAAACATCTATAATAAAGATGTGGTGATTCCAGTGTTTAATTATTCGGGAACCTCTTCTACTATATCTGATCCCGAAAAATCCTACTTATCTTCTTTACCGACTGGGGTTAAGGTGGGTGATGTAACACAAAGTTCGTCCACAATGGATAATAATAATGTTGTTAAAGTAACAATTACCCAGAAGGAATATCTTACAACCTCAGCAACAGATTTAGCCACGCTGTGTGCTGGTACAACAGATACAGACCTTGGAAACTGTAAAACTGAAAATGCTTATACTGTTATTACAACAACTATTACGAATATCAGGGATTTGGCTGTGTGGCCGCCTCGGGTATGTAATAAACAAGATACCGATATAATGACCAACGGTTATGTAGATCCGGCCAAAGTGGCTTCTACGGGTAAAAAATGTATCTATGTAAATGACACCTCTTTTACCAATTACCCGGCTAACGCCAACTATACGGAGTTGGATGTTCGCTTGCAGCCTATTAAAACCTTTGATGCCAGCTCCACTCGCCCGGGTGAAGGGGCCCGCATTGTGGAAGAATGGGATGCCTTGTATTTCTATAATCCTTCTTCTCAACAGTGCCAAGGGGCAACCGACATTAAAGCCTGTGCGTATGAAATGGTGCCGGACGGCCAGTATCCGTTCTATATTTCTGCCCGCTCTAATGAGCCTGTATCTTTATATTATGCCGATCGGGCTTATACAAAGGGTGCGGATAATACTGATTATGATTATGCCGTCAGCGAGCCGTTTAAAACCAAAGCCGATGTGCAGCAGGCAGATTACATTTATGCTACGGAAAAACCCAATTCCCGCATTAATGTAACCCGCGGCCCAGTGTTTTTCTTGGAAGGTTCTACGGCTGTGTATCCCAATCAGCCTCAGCTGTTTAACACCTCTAGCGGTACGGTATTTGTTCCTCCGTATGAAGTAAATTTTGCGGTGTCCCGTGCGGCTACGGTAGATGTGGAGATTATTGCATTGAAACCCAATGTGTGCACCACTTCTGCAACGGATGGCAGCACCAAAAATAATGCGGTGGGCGATGTATGTAAACATCTGTCTTCTACTACCATCTTGGATACGGGCAACTTTAATGCCAATGCTATCCATAAAGTATATTGGGATGGTACAGATGATAATGGTTATTACGTTAAGTCTGCCGTGTATGAAGTTCGTTTAATTGCCAAGAACTATCCGGATGCAAACTTGTATCAGGAAACGGTCAAGAGCCTTACGCTCAATGCAGATTTATTGCAGGTGTTCGACTTGGCCGAAGTGGATGGTTATGCCCAGTCCACCCGCGGGCAGGTAATACCGATAAGTTATCAGCTTTCCGTTCCGATGAAAGTTGCTATCCAAATCTTTAAGCCGGGTACCACTATTTATGATTATGAAAAAGGTACCTTGCGTAACCCCGCCACGGGTAAAGAAGTGCAGGACATTAACGAGGTTTTGGTGCGCACGATTGTGGGTATCCGCCCGTCCACCACGCTTATTACCGAAGAGTGGGACGGCCGCGATTATGCCCAGCAGGAAGTGCCGGATGGAACCTATCCGTTCCGCTTTGTAACGGCCACTAACTCGGCCGATATAGACACCATTACCGGAGAAATTTTACCTGGTGATGACAGCTCGACAGATTCTACGGACTGGAAAGTCAACTATGTAGCGGACACGTATCAGTATCAGACGTTGCATAAAGCCACGGTGGCTGTGGGTGATGGCCGCTTTGTGTGTGAGGACTGGGAGAAGACGGTATTCTTCTATCCAAACCCGTTGCGCCAATCTTACGGTACGTTGGAAGTTACCAAGATGCCGGTACCGGGTACAATGTCTATTAAGTTGTTTACCTTGTCTGGTACGTTGATACGCGACAGCGGCTACACCTGTGTGGACGCAAACAACTATACCGTTACAATGGGTTCTTCGTTAGAATTCAGCCCGGATAATAACATCAGCGGTACGGTGGCGGATGACTCTTTTGCCAATGTGCGCAATGCGGCCCTGCGTTGCCGTTGGGATAAAACCAACCAGCACGGCAAGAAAGTAGCCCGCGGGGTGTATTTCGGGTTGGTAGATTTCAAGGCCCAAAACGGGCGTGAACATTGCCAAAAAGTGGTAAAAATCTTGGTTCCGTAAGGTAGAAAAGATTTATGAATATAAAAATAAAACTTTTAGCCGTTTGTTTAATCGCCGGTTTATTCCATGTTCCGGCTTACGCCATTGACGATTGGGCCGGTACCAGCGGCAGCCAGTTTTTAAAGATTGACGCTGGTTCTCCGCGTGCGCAGGCTTTGGGTAATGCCTATGTGTCTATTGCGGAGGGTCCGGAAGCGTTGTTCTGGAACCCGGCAGGGGCTGCGTCAGCCACGTCGCGTGAGTTGCAATTTTCCTATTTGGATTATTTGCAAGGCTACAAATCCCGCACGTTGGCGTATTTGCAGCCGCTTGGCAAGACCATCTTGGGCGTAACGCTTAACTATATGGATATGGGTGGCTTTGATTACCGTGACGAAGAAGGGCGTCCGCAATGGTCGGGTGCTAATCCGGTTCAAAACTTTGTAGGCAGCGTATCGTTAGCCCGCGGTTTTTTTGATCAAAAACTGCAAATTGGCGGTACCGCTAAATACATTAATGAAAAGTTAGACACTAACCGCTACACCAGTGTAGGTTTTGACGTAGGTGCCAAGTTGCGCTTAGTCAATTGGCTGGGTTTAGGCGGTGCGGTGGTGAACATTGGCGACAGCGAAGATATGCCCCGCGGCGTACGTTTAGGGGCGGATTTAAATACCCGGTATTTTACCGTTTCCGGTGAATGGATGGACTATGAAGACGATGACGTGCGTTACGGCGTCGGGTTGGAAGTTCATATTCCGGAAGATTTGCTGTCTGTTGCTCGGTTTGATTTGCGCGTTGGGTATTATACGCGTGATAATACCGGTATTAGTGACAGTGAAACTTTAAAGAGCTTAGGTTTGGATGAAACCTCCAAAGTATCTTTTGGGTTTGGTATTTACAGCTCTGAATTGTTTGGATATGGTGCGTCCATTGATTATGCCGTAACACCGTTTGGTGCGTTGGGAACTTCTCAACAGATAGCGGTAGGCATACAGTTCTAATGTATGAAACAAGGAGAAAAAACGCATACTATTCATAATCGCAAAGGGCAGACCGCTATTGAATACGTAATTACTGCAGCGGCCTTGTTTAGTGCATTTTTGGCTTTTTATGCGTTTTATTCTCACATAGTGCCTCAGCAATTTGAACAAGGGGCAAAAGTGATTTTGGAAGTGTACGACGGAAATTAAATTGATTTGTAGTTCAGGAGGAACAGATGAAGTTGGTTATTGCCTTGCAAAATAGATTAAATGCCGTAAAAGCAGCCGCCTTTTCTTGCTTGAAAAAGAAAGAAGGGCAGAACACCGTGGAATACATCATTATGTTAACGGTGGTAGTGGGTGTGGCCTTGTTAGTGGGCGGCCTGGTTAAAGGGATGATGCCTGACGTGTTTGAAAAGGTCAAATCCAAAATCTTGGGCAGCGTAGATAGCATTGAGTAGTTTTTAGGTGCAAATATGAAAATCTTTCATAGGAGGCGTGGCGGGCAGGTAGCGGTAGAATTAATATTTATATTGCCGGTATTTATGCTGATGGTATTCTTTATTTTAGAATACGGCAATATAGCTTACCACACGCTTTTAGCCAATCACGCCTCTTATGAATTTGCCCGTATAGGGGCAATGGTAGCCGTAAAGGAACCCAGCGGCCAGCCTAATAACTGGACGGTGCAGCAAAAAATAACTCAGGCAAAGCGCCGGGTATTTGGTGCAGCTGGGGATCAGATTAAAGTAAGTGTAAGGATGGAAACAACGGGCCGGGATCCGTTATATTCCCCGCACAGACACCAAGACATCGTGGTGGGGGTTAAATATCCTGTAAAATTAATTTTTCCCGGGACGAGTTTTCTTTTGGCCAGTAAACCGCGTCGTCTAGGGATACGTATAATTGAAACAGAGGCCAGAATGCCGGTTGAAAAGATGTACGCCAGTACGGATAAATTATAGATTTTTATTAATTAACAGCGTTTTTAAGGAGACTGTATGAAAAAAGGAGTATTCTTGCCGTTTATAGTGGCGCTTGGTGCAGCGCTGATTTACTTGGTGATTGTAAATAGTGCTTCCAGCAAGTTGGAAAATGACAAAGTCATTAAGCGTGTTTTTGTACCCATTCGGGACATTAAAGAGCGTGAGGTTATTAAACGTGACGCTATAAAATGGGTGCCGATACCGGCTAAATATGTACAAAAAGACGCGTTAACCTATTCTACCGATGCTGACTTTAAAATGGTGGAAAACGCCGTGGCCCGTGTACAAATCCCCAAAGGGAACCAAATTTCTAAATATGCCATTACTTCTTTGTCTCCGGAAGCAGGTTTATCTAGCAAAATACCGGCCAGAATGAGAGGTTTTGTTATTCAGGTAGATGCCGCCGCAGCGGCCATGATTAAGCCGGATGACAACGTAGATATTTTGTTAACTTTTACCGCTATGATGAAAAATAATATTCAACAGACGGTAACGGTAACATTGTTGCAAAACATTAAAGTATTGGGTGTAGGGGGCAACTTAGGCCAAGGGTTGGACGCCAAAGGTGCTTCCGGTTTAAAGAGCAAAGAGGAAGAAGCCGCTGCTTATACGGATAGCTCCACCTTGTCTTTGGCGCTTTCTCCGCGTGATGCACAGTATTTGGCTTTAGCCCAGGAACAGGGTAAGATTTCCGTTATCTTGCGTTCTCCTGGCGATGGTACCAACTACTTAATGGAAATTGCCACATTTGACAAATTATTTCAATAAATAGGAATCATCATGATAAAAACAAACTTTATTACTAAGATTTCTGCAGCCGTGCTTTTATTGGCCATGGTCGCCCCGTGCGCCCATGCAAAGAAGACCCGTTTGGTGTCCGTTAGCGCAGACGTGGTTGAAATTGCCGGTTCCATGAGTTCGGTAAAAGGTTTTGCTTGGAACCAAATCTTTGATTTTGAAGAAGCTGCCATACCTGGCATTTTCTCCTTGGGCGATTTTGAACGCAAAACGGCGGTAGCCACCCGGTTAAGACTTATGGAAACCGAGGGTCGTGCGCAAATTTTGTCCAATCCTAAGATTGTTACCAGCTCCGGCAACCAGGCCAATATTTCCGTTGGGGGGCGTATTCCGTACCCGGTGGTAAACAGCCAGGGTGCCGTGGGTACGCAGATGGAAACATACGGGGTATTATTAAACGTAACGCCCACCATTATCCCGGAACGCGGCAATATTATTGACTTGCAGCTTGAGTTAAAAGTATCCCAGCCGGACTATTCCCGTGCGATTATGATTGGTACTTCCACCTCTTATTCCATTTTGGAGCGTTTAGTTCAAACCCACGTGGAACTCAACAGCGGTGAAACCTTGGTAATTGGCGGTTTAAAAAGCAGCAGCCGCAACGTGTCGGAAGACCGCGTGCCGTTTTTGGGGCGCTTGCCGTTAATTGGTTTATTCTTTAAGAGCAAAGACGTTACGGAAGACCAGCGCTCTTTGTTCCTGTTTGTAACGGTAGAGGTTGTGGAATAAGACTATGGCTGAACAGGATTCTGCTTTAAAAACCGATGCGAAGATTATCACTTTCTCCGGGCCGAAGGAAGGCGCGGGGAAGACTACCCTTGTGCTCAATTTGGCGCTGGGGTGGGCTGGTATTCAAAAGAGGCCTGTTCTAATTGTTCCGCTGGATCCTTTAGCCCGGCAAGAACACAGTTTTTATTTAAACATTAAGAAGCCCGTCAGCGTGGCGGATATTTTACGCACGCTGGGTAACACCAATATAGCGGTGGTGGGGGGGCTTTTGCGCGGTAAAATCTCTATGTCTCAGTGGGGGGTGGGGGTTTTGCCTTTGGGTAACACCCGTGCGCAGGTGGCTAGCATCAGCCCTAAAATTTTGATTCCTATTTTATCGCGTCTGTCTCAAACGTTTGATATTTTTCTGGATGTGGATTCCAGCTTTCCTATGCAGGCGTTTGCTTTTGACATTTCCGATAAAGTGTTTTGGGTCACGCACGCCACGCGTTCTCATTTAAACTCCACTATTCAACTTTTTAATGATTACAAAGAACAGCGCTATCCGTTGGATCGCATCAACGTAATTTGCAATGCTTATGATACCCCCGGCTCTATTCCGTATGAAGAGATGGAGCGGGTTTATACCTCGTTACTGGGGCGCAATATTGACGTTTTTCTGCCGTGGGACGAAGGCATTATGGCCTCTTCTAACCGGCGTGAGATAGAAATCATCGTTAACCCGCAGAGCGAGTGGATAAAAGGCTTGCGCTTAATTTTAGCCCAAATCAGGGATTTAAAACCTGCCCCCAAAGATTGGGTGGCGGAAGTTTCGGATGAAGAATTTACCCAAGCCGCTAAAGAGATTTGGAGCCCGGTGTTGTTCCAAAGTGCAGAAACAAAAGCGGCGGATTCTCACTTTGCGGCGGAAGAAGAATCTCCTGCCAATAAGACAAAGATGTCTTTTTGGGATGATTTAAAACAAAAAGTACATAAAGAAGTCGTCCGTACGCTGGAAATTGAACACATTGTTATCAGCGAAGAAAGTTCCTCCAGCGAGCAAACCCGCAAGCGCGTGGCTGCGATTGTGGACGATATTTTACAAAAACAGCCCAATTTACAATTTTCGCGCGAGCAGCGTATGCGTTTTAGCTCGGAATTGTTGGACGAAATTTTGGGCTTGGGGCCGTTGGAAAACTTAATGCGCGACCCCAGCGTTACCGAAATTATGGTCAACGCGTTTGACAAGATTTTTATTGAACAAAAAGGTAAATTAACGCTTACTAAATACAAATTCCGCAATAATGAACAAGTGGTACAGGTTATTAAGCGTATCGTATCGCCTTTAGGGCGCCGTATTGACGAATCCGTCCCGCTGGTGGACGCGCGTTTAAAAGACGGTTCCCGTGTAAACGCCATTATTGCGCCGTTGGCGGTTTCCGGCCCTACGTTGACCATTCGTCGTTTCTCGCAAAAACCCTTTGGCCCGGAAGATTACTTCCGTTTTGGAACAATTAGCCGGGAGTGTATGGACTTTTTGGAAAAATGCGTACGCATTCGCAAAAACATTATTGTATGCGGTGGTACGGGTACCGGTAAAACGACCTTTTTAAATGCGTTGTCGGGCTATATTGCTAATGACGAACGTATTATTACGGTGGAAGACACGGCGGAGCTTCGTTTGCAGCAGCCGCACTGGGTGTCTTTGGAAAGCCGTCCGCCAAACGTAGAAGGCAAAGGTGCTATTACTATTCAGGATTTGGTAAAGAACTGTTTGCGTATGCGTCCTGACCGCATTGTAGTAGGGGAGTGCCGCGGCGGCGAAGCATTGGATATGTTACAGGCGATGAACACCGGTCACGAAGGTTCCTTAACCACTATTCACGCCAATACTCCGCGCGACGGGCTATCTCGTTTGGAAGCAATGTGTATGCAGACGGGGGCGGATTTACCTATTTTTGCCATTCGGGAAATGATTTCCTCGGCTGTGAATATGATTGTGCAGCTGTCTCGTTTTTCGGACGGGTCCAGAAAAGTAACGTATATTACGGAAATGACCGGCCAGAAAAATAATGAAATTCAGTCGGTGGATTTGTTCCGTTATGTACAGACGGGTGTGGACGAAAACGGCAAAGTACAAGGCTTTTTTGCTCCCACCGGTAATATACCGTCTTTCTTTAATGATTTTAAAGCAAAAGGGGTTCCTCTGCCGGAGGAAGTATTTACCAAAAATGCGGTGCCTTTTGATGAAAACGGCAAACCGATATTAAAGCCGGGGCAGACCCCGGGCGGAGCCGCTGTGCCGCCCCCGCCGCCAGGCGTTAAATAAGCTGGAGCAAGGAATGAAGAATAAAATATTTCTTTTAATTTTTGCTGTAATGTTTGTATTTGGGGCAGTGTTTTCGGCTGCGGATGCTCAGGCTCGTGCATTGGGTAAAAACGACAAAAAACGCATAGAATGTGCTATGTTTAAAATGTTGTTTTTGGCCCAGGCGTTTGATGTGAATATGCCGGTGGACAAAAAACAAGCGCAAGTTCCTACCGGCTGCCCGGCGGCAGGCACCACCATCAAGCCGCCCAAATGGTTTTTAGAAGGGCAGGATGTGAAAACTAAGGATTCTTCCGGCAAAGCTGTTACCGTACGCAAAGGTGCGGAATTAGACCGTATGGACAAAGCCAAAGTGGTCTATGTTCCGGGGGAAGGCACTTATAGTGAAGCGGATTTGTGGCGCCAGGCGTTTTCTAACGTATATTTGTATTTGGAACGCGCTAACAGCTCTATGGATCCTACAAAGCCTATTTCCATAGACCAGCTGGTTCGCGGCTATGTGGGGAACCGCATTAACTTGGTAGCCACGTTAGACCGTTTAAACAAAGATTTGTTGTTTGGCTCCAAGCCGCTTATTATGAAAGACAGTATGGACGGCCGCGGCCGTGCGATGCTGGCTACGTTAGAATTAATTAATAATGAATTTTTTAGCACCATAGAGGCTTTTTCCAGCCCGCTTAACGAGCGGGAAGATAAATACCGCCAGGCGGTACAGGCGGTGGTGGTGTTGTCCAATCAATTGTATTCGGAATTTATGACTAGCGCCATACCCACCTTTCCGCCGGATCCTAAAGAGTTAAAGACCACGGCGGCAGACCGGTTGATGTTTTGGGTGATGTTGTTAATCGGCAGCGGGTTAGCGGGTCTTTCGGTTTATTTGTATTTGGAAGTAAAGCGCCAAAGCATTGCTATTATGGTGGAGGATTACCGCGACAAGAGCATTACCTGGGCTGAAGCGTTTAACCGGCAGTTCTTAGCTATTGATATACGTTATATTGTATTTGGTACTATTGGCGCGTTTGGGTTATTTGGTATTGTTGCGGGTATTAATACCGGCGGTTTTAGCGGGGTGTTTGTATTTATAGTTTTTACGGCGATAGGTGTTTTCTTGAGTATCCGTATGCCGGAAGCGGTGTTGGAGTCCTTGAAAAAAGCCCGCGGGCGCAAGATTAATGCGCAGCTGATGGACGCACTTATTTTATTGTCCAACTCGTTACGTTCGGGTATGGATATTGTGCAGGGGTTTGAAAAAGTCTCCACAGAAATGCGCCCGCCTATAGCGGACGAGTTTGGTTTGGTCATCAAAAACTATCAATTGGGTACCCCTTTTGAAAAGGCTTTGGACGGGATGAACGACCGTATAGACAGCCGTATGTTAAGTTACATCATTAAGGCTATTGTTATCCAGCGTCAGGTGGGTGGTAATTTGACGGTAATTTTTGCCCGCTTGGTGGAGAACATCCGCGAAGAAAGCAAGCTGGAAGAAAAGCTGCAAGCGATGACGGCCCAGCAGAAGATTCAGGCCATAGTGGTGGGTATTATGCCGTTTTTGATGTTGGGTGTAATGTTTATGTTCCGCCCGGATGAGATGATTTCGTTTTACGGTAGTCCGATAGGGATGATTGTGTTGATGGTGTGCGTCATCTGGATTGGTATTGGTATGAAGATTATTAAGAAAACAGGCGAGGTGAAAATCTAATGGAAGTGTCAACCGGTTTGCGTTTATTCTTAGGTTTTTTAGCCGTTATAGGGACAGCCTCTTTGTTTTTTGGGATGTTGGCGTTGCTTTCTCCCAAAGAGGATAAAGAAGCCTTGGTGGACGTGGCTGTACGGCGGTTTAAATCCACCTCCAGCTTTTCCAAGTTAAATCCGGACAAGTTTTTTGACCGGCTGGCCTTATTTTGCTTGCATACTTTTCATCTGGAAAAACCGCTGGAAGAAATGCACATGCAGCTGGGCAGCCCGGACAATCCTCAACCGGTGGACATTCTGTATTTAAAAGTAGGTTTAGCGGTGGCTTTGCCGGTGGCGGGGCTGGTTATTTTTCATAGTTTACTGGTAACGGTGATAGCGTTTCCGCTTGGGTTTTATTTGCCGGATGTATATTTAAAGGGCAAAATTCAAAAACGCCAGGCTGAAATTTTAGGCAACTTTTCCACCACGGTGGATTTGGCGGCGCTGATTATTGAGTCCGGTTTAGATTATTTGACGGCTTTTGAGCGTATTATTAAAGTAGCCAAAGAAAAAACAATTTTGGAAGAAGAATTGGAAAAAACAATCAATGAAATTAAGTTAGGGTATTCCCGCCGGGACGCGTTAGACCGTTTGTCTGCGCGTACGGGCGTACAGGAAGTACGCTCTATGGTGGGGTTGATTAAACAGTCGGACGAGTTGGGTACCAGTTTGGTGGATTTGCTGCGCAACTTCTCTACGGACTTGCGCTCCCGCCGTTTAAGCACGGCGGAAAAATTAGCGGCGCAGGCTTCCACCAAGATGTTGTTCCCGCTGTTTGTGTTTATTTTCCCTACGATTTTTATTTTAATTTTGGCCCCGATGCTTAAGGGTTTGTTGGCAGGCGGGCTTAGCTTTTAAGAGGATTTAGATTATGAAAAAACACTTCTTGTTAGTTTGGTTTTCCGTAATAGCTGTTTCTTCTGTGGCTGCCCCTGTGTTGCGGGAGGTTCCCGTCCGCCAGCACGGTAAAGAAGCGGGTATGTTATTGGATTTAAGCAAAATTTCTTTGGGTACGTTAAACGATGTGGAAGAACGCAAACAATATCTTTCCACCGTTCAATTGGAAAAACAGCGTATTCAAAACTATACCTTGCGTATGGTGTATGAAAATGCCTATGAGTTGTATAAACACGGGGATTATCAGCGTGCGCAGGAGTTGGCTCAAACCATTTTAAGCATAGACCCTAATTTTACCCAAGCCCAAACTTTGGCTTTACAGGCCAATCATATGGGGACGTATGGCACCGTGTCTGAAGCGCAGGTAATTGAGGCCAAGTTTCAAGAGGCGCTGCGCCTGTATGACAGCGGCAGACTGGTAGAAGCCAATCAAAAACTGGACGAAATTTTAACCATTCGCCCGGGCAACTCTAAAGCTTTGTCTTGGAAACGCAAAATTAATGCCGACATCGCGGCGGAATACGTCCGCCGTGGGGACAACGCTTATGATGCCGGTAACTATCAAACCGCTTTAGATAACTGGTATAACGCGTTAATGATACGCAAAGAAGATTCCAGTTTGGTAACCAAAATTTCTGAAACTGAAAACCTGCTTCGCAAGCAGCAGGTTCAACAGGCTATGGAACAGGCTATGGCATATTACAACCAAGGGCAATATGTGGAAGCCTACTCCGTATTTGAGCGTATTATAAAAATTCAGCCTGGTGATCAGCGCGTGCAAAAGTATATGATGCAGCTCAAAGGGGAAATTTATGATGGTTATGCCAATGCCGGCAGTAAAGCTTATGGTGCCGGCAAATACGATACGGCCATTGCGTATTGGACCAAGGCCAAAAAGTGGAATACAAATACGGCGGAAATGGATTCCTGGATTAAAAAGGCTCGTAACGCCAAAGAAAACGCCTTGCGTTCCGCTTCCAAAAACACCAAACGCACGGTAAAACGCACCAAAGACGCTAACGGCAATATTGTGGAAGAAATTGTAGAAACCACCACCGTTACCAAACCGGGAGAGGAAGTGACGCCTAAGCCGGAAGAACCGGAACCGTTGCCTGAAACCGTGGGTGTAAACGAAACTTTGCCTAATTTAACGCCTACAACGGGTCGTGTGTCGGAAGAAGCTCGTGCGGCCTCCCGCCAGAAATACGTGGAAGGGTTGGACGCGTTTAACCAAGATGATTACGAACGTGCCCGCGAGGCGTGGGTACAGGCTGTGCAGTTGGATCCGGGCAATACGGACGCGGCTGTGGGCTTGCAAAAAGTAGAAGAATTAACAGGGATACGTTAGAGAAGAGGATTGATTGTTATGAAACTGACTCCTAAGTGGATATTGTGGTTTGCACTGGTTTCGTTGTATGCGGCTGTATTTGGCGGGCTGGTGTATTACAATATGTTCAAGTTTGTATTTGATAAAAAGCTACAAAATGAAATGGTGGAGATGGTTCGTTTCCGCGCGCCCAGGTTAGTATCCGCCTTGGCGGCCCGTCCTAAAGGCCCGGTTTCTTTTGCCGAAGCGGATATTATGAAATCCTGGAAGAATAATGATGACCGTATTAGAGATTTGATTTATTTAAACTATGACGGTTCTGTGCGCTGGCATGAAAATACGCAGTTTTTGGGGATGTCGTACTCGGATTTTAATAATAGTGTAGGCTTTCCCACCAGTGCGGTAGTGTATGCCATTAATGAACGTGCTCCTAAAGCCATTATGTTTGGCGAAGGAAACAGCTATGATATGGCCATCCCGCTGTTGGCAAAAGATGCCGTGGCGGGGGTGGTGAATGTGTCGGTTTCCCGTGCAAGTGCCAAAGAGTTAATCCATTCCGCTATGATACGTTACACCATAGGCGTATTTTTTATGATACTGCTTATTGGCGGGGTGTTGTATTTGTTTATGCTGCTTAAGATATTGCGGCCGTTGGATGGGTTAAAAGATGCGGTGGATGCGGTGTCTTTAAACACGTTGACTTTGTCTTATCCAGCGCGTGGGGATGAGATAGGAGATGTGGCTAAAGCGGTGGAAGGCATGTTAGCTAAAATACGCGAAGACATTAAAAGTTTGGAAAATGTGGAAATTATGTCTTTGGAAAAAGAGCGCAAATGGTGGAAGACCATTTTGGCTGTAACCGTGCCTAAAGGGTCCCGTGCTTTGGTAATTGACGAAAACAACAATATTCTTTATACCAATTTTGAGCTTAACAGCAAAAAAGAAGGGCCGGTGCACTTGTTGGATATTTTTGACGGCCGGCAGCAAAATATTATTCAGGTAGTGGGGGAAGCGTTGGAAAATCCCACCAAAGTTTTGCGCGGCACGGTAATCAATAAAAATGTACAATGTTTAGTGAAAGCGGTGCAATTGCCGGATGATGCCGGCAAGAACCGTATGGTTTTGGTGTTAGAACCGGAGAAATAATCAGCTTTATTTAACGGGAGAGTTTATGAGAGTGGAAATTAAGAAGATAGGAATCAGCAACGTAATATTTTCAGCCTTTCCGGTTGCGGTATTTGTGGTGATGTTGGTTACCGCATTGGTGGAATTGTTTAATCCGGACGGAGCCATCAGTTTGGATTATATTATGAGTTTGGTAATGCGCGCCATCCAGGGGACGCTGCTTACCTTGGTAAGTGTAGTGTTCTTTTTGTTGGCGTACAACATTTTGTGCGCTGTGGGTATCCGCGGTGTAAGGGTAGAATTAGAAGATAAATAACAGGGAGATTATACCAGATGAAAAAATTATTGACGGTACTGTTAGTATTTGCCTTGGCTGGTTCGGCTTTTGCCGCTTCTACGGCCAAGACGGCTAAAACCTCTGCCAAGAAGAAAACGGCTGCGGCTAAAACTTCTTCTCAAAAAACGGCGGAGTTCATCATTATTGAATCGGAAGAATATGATGCCGGTAAAGAAGATGAACAATTAACCAAAGGCATTAGCCAATTTTTGGGTATGGAACCTAAAGTAACCAAAGTAACGGTAACGGAAGCCAAAAAAGACCCCAAATTGGCGGAATTGGACTATTCCTTCTTGCCGTTGTATGTACTTAAAAAGACGGATGCCATTCGTGAAAAATTGGCCCAGCATATTCAATATGGCGTGGCTATTGAAAAAGGTGAATTTATTGCTTTGCCTAAACAAACCCGCCGCGGCGTGTTGACGGATAAAGAGGCTAAACCCGGTGTGATGGAACTGTTTGTAATGTCTCAGTGCCCGTATGGTGCGATGGCTGAAAATTTAGTCATCCAAGCGCAGAAAGACGGCAAAGTGGCTGAAGGTAAAGACATTCGCGTACGCTATATCGTTAATTACGATGAAAATAAAGGCTTTGCCAGCTTGCACGGTTCTGCCGAATGGGAAGAAAACATTCGCCAGCTGTTAATTGCCAAATACTATCCCAAAAAATTCTGGAAATATTTGGAAATCCGCAATAAAGACTACCGCTCCAGCCGCTGGGATAAAGCGATGAAAGAAGCCGGTATTAACAGCAAAAAAATTATGAAAAAGTTTGATACCGAAGGGGTTGAACTTTTGAAAGAAGAAGCCAAATACAGCAAAGAAATGGGGGTTAATGCCTCTCCGTCCTTCTTGTGGGAAGGTAAGGTAATGTTGGATTTTGGCGGTGCTTCTGCCATTGAAGGATTTGAATTTTTGAATCCTAATGCCGCTTCTAACGCTAAAGCGGCGGCTCCCGCCGGCAGTTGCTAAAAAGACGTGCCAAATTAATCATTTAGTTTCTATAATAATAGCGGGGGTTGGTTCGCCAGCCCCCGTTTTTCCTTAAAATATGAAACATACTAGCCTGATGGTTAAATACAAACTGGGCGGTTTATTTCCCAAGGCCTTATTGGTGCTTAGCATTGTGTCTATTGTGCCTATTTTTATTATAGGTTACCACGTGCTTGGGGTAAATAACCGCTTGCTTAATAACGAACTTTTGGAAAAACAGCAAGCGGTGGCCAGCCGTTTGGTGTCCATTTTGCGCAATAACGTAACGCGTCGGGCTACTTTGTTTTCTATTTTTACGGATTTACATACAGATTTTGGCGGCCACCGCTTTATAGACCAGGCCGATATTGATTATTTAAGAGACCGCAACCCCGGCATTACACACATATCGGTATTAAATGGCAATGGCCAACAGCTTTTTTATTCCAGCGATGACACCAGCCGCTTCAGCTACGCGGCCGAGCTAGATAACATTTTAACCACCTGTGTCATGAACGGGCGAGATTATGTAGGTTCCGTTAAACGTGCCGATGACAAGATGTATGCTTTGATGGCTTTTCCGATTAGAGAGCATTTGGAAGACCGGGACGTGTCCGGCGTGTTGGTGGTGGAGTTGGATTTAACGGATTTGGGGGAAAGCTTAGCCTTGGCGTATCCGCCTGATTTGCGGGTATTGGTTTTTGCTTCTGACGGCACTATTATTTCTTATTCCGGTGCCCCGCACGGTTTAGCGCTCACTGCGCAGCCGGCTTTGCGGGAAGAGGCTCTTTATATAGAGCGCCAGCTAGGGGCCCGCCGGGCGGGGGAAGTGGTAATGCCGGACGGAAACCGTATGTTGGTTGCATCGGCAGAGGTCGCTCAGGCTCACTGGACGGTTTACGTAATGCAGCCGGCAGATCAGCCTACAGCTTTGTTATTGGAAGACACGTTTAGTTCTTTAATGGATCTTTTTGTAATTGTGGTGGGTATGGTGGCTTTTGTTGTGATTGTCAGTTATTTGGTTATCATCCCTATTACCCGCCCGTTGGGGCGTTTGCAGGCGGCGGCTGTGCGCTTGCGGGAAGAAGAGGATTATGTTCCCACTAAAAACGATGTGGAAATCCCCAACAATGAAATTGGAGATTTGGCCTCTGTGTTTTTGGATATGGCCTCTACTTTAAGACAGCGCAAAAAAGAAATTTTAAAAACCCAACAGCAACTAGCCCAAATGAACCGCACTTTGGAGAAACGGGTGGAAGAACGTACCCGGGAGTTAAAAGAAGCTACTAGAGAGCTGGTAAAAACGGAACGTTTGGCGGCTATTGGGCAGATGGCGTCTATCATCAGCCACGAAATCCGCAATCCGTTAGCGGTTATTAGTAATGCTACCCGGTTAATTAAAACGATCGTTTCTCCTAAAGAGCCTAAATTAATCAAGCAATTTAGCATTATTGACGCTGAAATCAAGCAAGCCAGCAGCATTATTAGTGAAGTATTGGGCTATGCCCGCAGCCGGGAATTGATTTTAACGGCTATAGACGTTAACAGTTATCTGAAAGAAATTATGCTTTCTTTCCCGGTAAATGGAAATATACGCCTAAAAGAAGACTTGGATCCGGAAAGCGTACGTGTTAAAATAGACGCTGAAGAAATTAAGCAGGCCATCCGCAATTTAATATCCAACGCGGCTGAAGCAATGCAGGACAAAGGCACTATTACCATTGGTACCCGGGTGGGGAAGAATGTGGTATGTATATTTATACAGGACGAAGGGCCTGGAATTAGTCCTGAGTTAAGAGGCAAAATCTTTACGCCGTTCTTTACCACCAAAGCCCGCGGAACCGGTTTAGGGCTAGCCGTGGTGGGGAAAGCTATGGCGCGCCATAAAGGCAAAATTTTTATTCACAGTGAGGAAGGCCAAGGAACGCGCTTTGAATTGTATTTAAAGATTTACAGAAAAACGGGAGATACCAGCTATGGAGCAGGAAGCTAAAATTTTAGTGGTGGATGATGATAATAACTTGCGTGAAACGATGGTGGACTTGCTGGAAATAGAGGGATATAAAGTCTATCAGGCCGGCAACGCAAAAGAATGCTTGGATATTTGTGCCAATGAATTTTTTAATGTTATTTTAATGGATTATAACCTGCCGGATGAAACCGGGTTGGAACTTATCCGTAAGATTCGGGCGTTTAACCAGGAAAGCCAGATTATTATGATTACAGCGTATGCTTCGTTAAACGCTATTATGGAAGCAATGCAGGAATCTGTTTATGATTTTTTGGTTAAACCGGTGGATTTTGATTATTTAAAACGCACCATTTCCCGCGCATTGGATAAATACTTTTTGGAACAGAGCAACCGGGAGTTACTGGTACAGCTTAAACAGAGAAACGAAGATTTAGACCGGTTGAATAATATGAAGTCTAAATTCTTTTCCATAGTGTCGCACGATTTGTCAAACTCGTTAATGACGTTAAAAATGAGTTTTGATATGCTCAAGAAAAAGATGGTTCAACCGGATGCGGATCAGTCCCGCAAAATGATGTTTATGGATGAGAGCATCAGCCAAATAGAGCATTTAATTAAAGATTTGGTGGATTGGGCCGCTATTGAAAAAGGAAAACTTCGTATCGAAAAAGCGAAGTTTGAGTTAACAGCCAGCCTTAAAAAGACGGCAGAAATTTTTAAGGCCAAAGGGGCCAAGCGTTCCATAGCCGTAACGTTTGAAAGCGAGGGGGAAATTGGTGTATTTGCCGACGAGAAACGCATACGGCAGGTAATTTCAAATATTTTGGAAAATGCTGTTCGTCACACGCCGGATAACGGAAAAATCTCTATACAAGTTGGCAGAATAGACGAAAAAAATGCTAAAGTATCGGTTACTGACTCCGGTGACGGTATCGACCCGGCTCAAGCCCCCGGTTTGTTTAACAGCTTTACGCAGGTGGGGGACAAAAGCCGTGTGGGCCGCTTGGGGTTAGGGCTGTCCATCGCCAAGGACATTGTGGTAAACCACGGCGGACGTATTTGGGCGCAAAGTGAAGGGTTAGGCAAAGGGGCCACATTCGTGTTTACTTTGCCGATTGTGAATTTATAATTTTAACTTCGATATGGGAGCTAACACATGAACAAAAAGAAAAAAGTGTCGGTGTTGATTGCGGACGACCAAACTCTTTTCCGCGAAGGAATTAAAGACGTGCTGAGCAACGAAAAGTGGATTGAGGTGGTGGGCGAAGCGGCCGACGGTGTGGAGGCCGTTGCGTTAGCCAAAAAACTCAAACCGGACGTGGTGCTCATGGATATTAAACTACCCAAAATGGACGGTATTTCCGCCACCAAGCAAATTCGTTTAGCCGTGCCGGAAGTAAACGTGCTTATGTTATCGAGCTTTGAAGACGAAGCCCATGTGTTGGACGCTATTCAAGCTGGGGCCAATGGTTATTTGTCCAAAATGTTGCCGGCGGCAGAACTGGTAAACTCCATTAAAACCTTTACCAGCGAAGGGTTGATGATTCCTCAGCAGTTAATGGGCAAATTATTGCACGGGCTGCGCAAAATGGGTGATGGCTCTATGCCTTCCCAAGCCACTTTAACCAAAACGGAAATTAAAGTAATGGATTTATTGGGTAAGGGGATGAGCAATAAGGAATTGGCCAAAGAATTGGATTGCAGCGTTAAAACCATTAAAAATCATTTGAACAGTGCGTTTCATAAATTGGGCGTAAGCAGCCGCACCGAGGCTGTAGTAAAAGCCATCGAAAAGGGGCTTATTTCCTCGGAAGGGACGCGCATTTCTGACGAATACGGAGAATAAAGTGCTGCCAGAGAATAAGCACCTTACAGGCCTTTCTTGTAAAAAAGGGCAGGCTACTATTGAGTACGTTCTGATGTTGGGAACGGTGCTTACTCTCTTTTCCGCCTTTGTTACGCTGTTTCATAAGGATATTGTCAGAATATTCTTTTCGTTTATTGGTATGTTGATGGGATACTAATATGTGGAATATTTTGGGGTACACTTGTAAAAAAACCATAAGCAACAACCGGGCGCAGGTTTTGCTGCCTGCGGTGTTGCTGGCTCCCATTTTTATATTGGTTATTTACTTGTTGTTTGAAACCTCCAAAATTTCTATGTACAAGATCCGCAATCAATTTGCGTTGGATAATGCGGCTTATAGCCAGATGTCCTCCCTAACGGTGTATTTAAACGCTTTGGCTTATACCAATGGCAATATGCCGTACAGGGTAATGAAAAGTTATAATTCGCAGTTTTTGTCTCCCAAAGGCCATGCTGGTGAAAAAGGGCAATATACCGTGTTTGATATATTTTATCAAGCAGGTGCTTTTCCTGCCTTGGGGCCTAACCACGGCGCTGGTGCTGGGAATAACCCCAATCCGGATCCTAAGTCAAACGATTGGGATTATGCCTACTATCAAGAAAAACGCAAAAACTGGAATAAAGAACAACCCTCAGAGGCACCTGATGAAGAGGGGCGCTATGTGTTAACCAGCAAAGCCATTGCGGATGCTAACTTCTTTCCTTCTACAACTATTGGTATTCCGTCTCTTAAACAGTATATAACGGTGTACTTATTGCTTGGGCAGATTTTTGAGTCTCAGACCTTTTCATTCCAAGATACCAGCCACAATGCGCGTATGTTCCGGGAAGCTTATTATTTAAATTCTCCGTCTTGCCGCAATCAGTCGGACTGCGCCCGTCAAAGTGCGGCTGTTATCGCTAGGTATTTAAATGTAGAAGCAAAGCCGTTTGAGATTGATAAAGTTCGTGCTTATTTTTCGGAAGACATAGGTTCTACAATGACGACTTCCTATCCGGTGGATTTAACGATGTCCACTGATGTGAAGAAAAAATTATTTCAGTTTGCGTATTTGACGTCTTCCAGCCGGGACAGAGTAAAAACCTTACGTAATGGCATCAAGTTGGAACAAAGCTATCAGCTCCCGCTGAATAATTTTGACATTAATTTAACTTTTAAATACAAACCCAAAGTGCGCACCCAAGTGGGCATTCAGTGCCCTAGAAGCAGCAACAACTGCGTATGGCCTAACCCGCTTCCTAAATATAGTATAAGGATGAACCCGTAATGATGAATTTGTCTTTTTTACGTCAACGCAAAGGCCAAGCTACTACGGAAGTGGTGTTGCTGTTTCCGCTGTTTGTTATTTTTGCTGTTTTTGTGATTAAAATTTTTGGTTTATTGGTATTAAACCAAAAAATGGAAATAGCGGCTTTTTATGCGGCGCGGCGTTATCAGTTGCAGGCCGGTGTTCCGGATTCTATGCAAACTTGGAACCGCCAATATTTGGAAAAAGACATCAAAAGAAAAGTGGAAGGATATTTAGGGTTTAATAATCCGGGTATGAAAAGCTTTTTAAGTTTGCGCCGTTTTACGCTGGATGTGGAGCCTTCCGGTACGTGGACGTTGGTTACGTTGCGCGTGTTTACAAATCCGCCGCGTATTCGTTTCCTGTGCAATTACGATAAGTATGAGGTTTGCCAAGAGGACGACCGGTGCATGAAAGGGTATGATTATTTGTGTGAAAGCGGTGGAGAAATTGAAGTGAAAAAATTTGTCGGCAAAAATGACCGCGTAATGCCTTATATTCAGCCGGATTAGCGGAGTTTTGGGGGGAGGATTTTCCCTTGACAAGCGCTTTTTGGTTGCCTATACTAAAGGTAACACCCTGAAAAGGGGCTTTTTAGATAAACTCTGTGTTTGGGCGTATGCTTAAGTAGCATACGGGCCGGCAAGAGTGGTTTTTATATCATGTAAAAGGGGCAGTTATGTTTAATTTTAAATCGTCTTTGAGCGGAAAAGTTTTTACCAAGTTAAACCGTATGGATAAAAAACAGGCCTATACCTACGGGGGAATTATTATTGTTGCCTTAGCGGCTCTTTTGGTATTGGCTTCGGCTGCCGGTAGCGGGCCGGATGATTCTTTTGATGACTTGCAAGGCCGCGGGTATGATTTGGCCCAGATGCCTTTTGTCAATGATGAGGCAGAGCAATATCTGTTAGCCGCCAAATATCCGGATATGCAGAATAATAATTCCCAAGCCTTGTATTCCAAAGAAGAGAAAGAAGAACGCCAAGAAGCGGATGCCTTACAAGCCGCTGAAGAATCTATTACGGAGGATTCTTCTTCCGTTTCTTCACCTTCTTCCGGTGGTTATACGGGTTACCGCCGTGGAGGGAGTTCTACGCCGCGTACGCCTACACAGATTGGTTCTTTTTCTCCCAGTGGTTCTATGGCCAGTGCCAGCGGCGGGAATACATCGGCCACTTTTGGCGGTACGGTAAAAGGGGATTTCTCGCCCTTTCAACGGCAGGATAAAGGCAAAGAAGCCCCGTTTGTAGATCCTAAAAACGCCCGTCAGGCTTTAGCGCGTTTTAATGCCGCCAGCCGTGCAGCTGCCCGCGGAGCAAATAAAGCGGTGGACTCTCAAAAAGCGTTATTTGGTTCTAAAGTAGATGGTACCGGTGATTTTAATACGAATAGCGGGGTGCCCCTTTTAGGGAATGGTGATGGTATTAATTATGAAACTGGGGAAACGGCTGATTTGAATAATTTAGACCAAGCTGTCGAGGAAAAAGCCGCCGCGGCACGCGAGAAAGCTGCAGCACAACAATTGGCAGAGGAGCAAAGCCTTGGTGAAATGTTTTTACAAGGTTTAATGCAAATGGGGTTGGATTTAGGCAAACAATTTTTAGGAAATAAAATTAATCAGTGGAGTGCTGCTGCGCAAACCAACCACTATGCTAAAAAGAATTTTGGGGCAAGTTTTTCTGATTTGTCTGCCGGTAAGCCTGCCCCCAGTTCGTGGCTTACAGAAGGGGTTATGAATGTAGATTTTGAAAAGAATGGGTACGTGACGTATAATGGAGCCACCAATTCGTGGACTATTAGTCCCCAAGGGGCGTCATTCTTTCAAAGTCAGTGCCGTTCGGCCTCTTCGGGTAGTAACTTTTTGGGCAATGCTGTTTTAGATACGCCCACAATGCAATTTGGTAATAAAACAAATAAAAGTGAAGTGAAAAAATAAGAGTAGCATTTTTGAGCTGTTGATTGAACGGATAAGTTTGGAGGTTTTTATGAAGATATTTAAATTTTTAACCAGTCGTACCGGTAAAGTTGTTCTTTCCGCTACGCAAGCTATTGTGGCGTCGGCTGCGGTGGGCGTGGGCGGTATTGCCGCTTGGCAAATTTTAGGTTCCGGTTCCGGGGATGATAATGCTTTTAACTCCTTAGGGTATCAACCTCAAGAAGAAGTGGTGTATGTTTCCGGCGCCGCCACCGGTAAATATGGCCGGGAAGACCAAACCTTATCCTCCTTTCGGGCGGCTCCGTCTAAAGCTATTGAAATGCAACAGCGGGAGGCTGAATACCTGCGCCAGCAGGAGTTGGCCCGTCAAGAAGCCGAACGTGCTGCTTACAAGGGGGCCACTTCACCTTCTGCACGTGGGGTTTCTGCCGGTGGGCTTAATGAAGGTTTAGGTAATAAAAAACTGGAAGGTATGACCCCCGAACAAATTAAAGCTATGCAACAGCAGGCTATTGAACAAGCCAAAGGGGCGGCGGCTGCAGGTAAAGCCCGGGCAGACGCTTTGGCAGCTGGGGCTGGCAATGCCATAAATGGGGCTGCGTCCCGCGCTATGGCCGGGAAAGGGGGCCTTAATGGCACAATGGCCGGAGCGGGCTTGGGTGGAAGCGGTTCTGCCCAATATGTGGGTATGCCCGGCTCTGTGGATAGCGGTAAAAATGGGGGTGTTTCTGCGGTGGACGTGGAAGACACCCGCGTGCGGGGGGACGGGCGAGAAGGGGCCAATATTCCCAGTGCGCGCAACTTGCTGTCCAAACCTAATTTTGGTGTTGATGTAAATGCACGTAAAAATTCTAAAGATTTTAACAGCTTGGAATTGATGGCCAAACGCTCGGCAGAGATTGCTCAAAATGATACGCGCTCTGCCAACGAAGCCGGCCGCGCCTTTTTGGCCAGTTCCAAAAATTCGGGCGGTATTCGTTTAGAAGGCGTAGGAGAAGTTTCTGTGGGAAACAGTGCCTCTTCTGAGGACTTTGGCGATGTTTCTAACTCTCTGTCCGGTTTAAATACTAAAATGGACGAAATTTTAGACTCTGAAGAGCTGTTTAAAGAAAAACGCAAAGAGTTGCGTGCCAAATTACGTAAGTTGATTGGGTGGACTTTTGTAGCTTTTGTTGCGGCTGTTCCTTGGGCAGGTTGGCGAGGTGTACGTAAACATTTTAATTCTTACTTCTCTGCTAATGCCGCTTTTGAGGAAGAATATGGCTACCGCAGTAAAGAAGCCCGCGCAGGCAAGAAAATTGCTAAGAAGTTAAGGGCGTGTGCCCGAATGGGGGCATTGGGGATTACTACTTTTACAGCAATGATCCCGTGGATGTTAGCGGATGCCTTTGGCTGGACAACCTCTGTTAAGAAACTAAGAGCAGAAGATGATTCTGCCGAACAAGGCGCTGTAGGTGCCGTGACGGGCGGCGCATCGTCCTCAGAGCCGGGTTCTACGTTGAACATCCAAGAAGGAAAATCGGCCAGTGATGTAAGCACGCAAGAAATGCAAGAACATCTGGCTGAAAAAGCGGAAGGCAAATAGGGGGGCGTATGGCAGAAGATTTGATTTTAACAGAGCAGGAAGTAAAAATTTTTAACCGGGCCGGCTTGTTGTATGGGTTGATTTGTTTTGTCTTTGTTGTGCTGTTGGTATGGGGGTGGAACAGTTATTTTGCTGATGCTGCCGCCTTAGAGCAGGAAGAAACCCAATATGCTTTGCAACAGGAAGAAGCCAACCGTTTGCATCGTTATATTAACTCAACTCGTTCAGATACGGCCACTCAATCCCAATCGCTCAACGCGGTAACAGGCAATTAAAAGGCGGTAATGGAGGATTTTATGAACATACTTCATTTCTTAAAAAGCAATTCCGGCAAAATTGTAATGGGTTTTGCACAAAAAACAGCTCTAGCTGCTGGATTAGGAGCGGCTGTTGTGGGCGGGGCCTATTTTATTGGAGACAAAAGCGGCGCCTCCGAGCCGCAAGCGCCTGTTCGCGGGTATGTAATGGGGGCTTATGGCCGCCAAGCAGAAACTCCTTCTACTCCTGATGAAACCATTAAAATAGCCGGCGCGAAAGGAATTACTTCTGTAAATGGTTCTTATTCTGCCGCTGCCGGGCACGATTGGGGCGCAGATGACGCCAGTTTGGCTGCCGTGGATAGAATTGGAGCCGGTGGAGCCGGGGCAAACCCGGCAACGCGGGGAATGGCCGGACGTAGTGAAGGCTTAGGTGGTAATAATGATATTGTAATGCTTAACCCGAAAGGGGATTCTACCAACAATGGCAAGGCCTTGGCGGCAGCCGGGGCAGCCGGAGGAGCCCGTGCGGCGGCTGCGGCCCAACGCGGTGTAATGGCCACGGCATCTGGCGGTGTTTCCGGTAATATGTATGGCGGTGCTTCCAGCCGCTCAGGTAGCGGAGCCCGGGGCAGTGTAAACAGAAGCGGTAACTCTTTAGGTACAGCGGGAGGCTCTTCCAATGCCTACCGTTTATCAGGGGCAATGCCGGAGGGCTCTACCTTATTGGCCAGTGCCAAATTTAAAGAAGTGGATTCTTCTTTCGGCTCCTCCCGCGGAGCCCGTGTGGGGAGGGGAATGCAGTCCGGTGATGGCCGTACGTTAAGACAAATCACGAAGCGTTCTGCTGAGATTGCTAAAAACACCCACCGCTCCGCTAACGAAGGGGGGCGTGCCTTTTTAGCCAGCAGCCAAAATTCCGGCGGTATTCAGTTAGATGACGGAAGCCAATTGACGGAAGGCAATGCCATTTCTGATGATTTTGAAGCGGCCAATATTTCTGCCCGCAATAATTTAGATACTACTATGGATGATTTGATGGAAGAAGAATTGCAGCGCCGGCAAGACCGTACCCGTTTGCAACGCTCTTTAGTAGCACTGGTGTTCTTGCTTATCCCGGCTGTGTTGGCGATAGGTTCATTAATGCAAGCCTTTAGAGATAACCACCTTTTGTGGGGAGCTGCTGTTGCCGCTGTTGCTGTTGGGGTAGCTATGGGTGTGGCTATCGGTTTATTTATGGCAGATGCCGGTAAATTTATCAAAAAATGGGGCGGCAACCCCTATGCTACGTGGGCATTAGTTTTAGGCCCCATTATGTTGTCGTTAGTGGCTATTTCTTATATTAAGAAGGTTTCTAAAGGTATTTCTAACTTAGTTACTAATATTAATAAGTTTTTTGGCGGGCAAGTGGTTGGAGGAGCTGGAGCTATTAGCGCAGGCCAAGGTGCTTTTAATCAAGCTAAAAGCAGTATTCAAGGTATTAAAAGCTCCAATCAAGATGTGTCCGATACGGATTTAACCCAAAGTTGATTGAGGGCGTATTATGGCAAATATTGACCGTAAATTAAGGCGTTTTATAGGTTTTGCATTGTTATTGGTTATTGTGGTAACCTGTTTTAGTATTTGGTTGTACTTTGATGGCCAATATAAAGATGCAACCCGTCAACTTAACGAATATCGTGCCCAAAAAGAACAGATGAGGCAGCGGCAGGAACAGTTTTTAAAGTTCCAGCATACATACGGCACCCGTCCGTAAGGCACAAGGGGATATTATGGTTGACCAATTACCACCAGATTTTCCAGCTAAAGGACAAACACCGGCTCAGCAACAGCCGGTGTCTGTCCGTGCGGAAAAATCGTCTTCGGGCCCGTTGCCTGCGGCGCGTCCGGCGGTTTTGCCACGTCAAAACCCAGGTTTAAAACCCGCTGCAGCTAGTGGCAAGAAGCAATTTTTAAAAAAATATGGTTGGTTAGCCTTGCTGCTCCTCTTGTTTTTGGGGGGAGGAAGTTTGGTTCCGGTTGGGAACATACCGGTGTTAGCTTCCTTAGCCCGTGCCATGGGATATAGCGAGGAACAGATGAGCGCAATGTCTTTTTTTGGCACTTTGCTGTTTTGGGCCGATGATGAGCGGGGGCCTATTGCACGTATAGAAGCCAATTCTTATTCGGTCTTTTCTGATGCCCAGCCGGGACGTTTTGATGCTATAAAACGCGGTTCCTCTGCTTATGGGGCGGTGGGGGAAGGATCTTCTTCGTTGATAGATGTACGCTCCGTAAATGCTTCTTTGCGCCGTCAAGGCAAGGCGGGTGATTATATTGCCGGCGCGGCTCCCAAAACGCAGGATGAAGATTCCTCTATGCAGGGCGTACGTTTTAGCCGCGCTATTAATGGCCTTAGTAAAGATGCGCGAGCCTCGGCCGAGGCTAAGCCTGATATGTATTATGGGGCGGATACCAGTTTGGTTGCGCGCAACCCGGCAGACGGTTTTGATACCAGTGCTTCTTTGCGCCGGTTGAACAGCGGGGTGGTGGGGGCCCGTAAAACCGATTGGAAGACAGATTTAGTGAATAAAGCTGTGTTGGAGCAAACCACCGATTTAGATAAAAAATTGGGCGGGGCCAGTTCTGCTATGCTAATGTTACAAAATGCCGGAAAATCTTTAACAGATTTTAGGTATATTTGGTTAACCAGCCAGGCTTCCAGGCACGCACAGCAAATCCCCTTGAAAAAAACGCTAGCGGCTGCCGGCTTTTTTGCCGAGGAACTTCCGCAAAAAGTATTTAATGCAAGCGGGGGTATTGTGATAGCCAACTTGGAAGAGGACGCTGTGGTGGCAGATATAGAAACCATGCAGGAACAGCAGCGCCGCCAAGAAGAATGCGACCGGGCCTCTGCCAATTTGGGGCCGCTTATTAATCAAAATACCGGGTCTGTGATAGATGAGGTAAATGCTCTACAAGAGTCTTTTCCTAAATTTCCCGATGGCTGTTCTACGGCCGGGGCAGTGGTTGCACGTTGGAGAAGCACCTTGGCGCAGGCTCGCCAGTCTTGCCAAATTGTAAAAGATGCTTACCAGGAATTGGGAGAAAAATGTTCTTTACAGTTAAAATACAATCGTGGCGGCCAATGCACGACCGGTAATTTGGATGACAAATTAAACGAATATGAAAGAATGTGTGCAGAGTATTTGAGCGATAAATCCAAACTGCAAGCAGGCGAAACGTTGGACTTAAGTGTTTACAACCCGGAGCAATTTTCGGATCAGCAAGTAACCGAGAGTGTACAAGGCACGTTTAATGTGCCGCAAATATGGGGCGGGCATTCTTCTAGCCCGAATGACTTTTTTCCGGAGACGGATCTTTCCGGTACGCAAGGCTGGGGATATGTGGATTAAATTGGGCCTTGATTATTTAAATTTCAGTTGCTAAGATAGTAGTATAAGCTGTAAGATGTGCCCCGTTGTTTGGGGAGACGGACAAATTAAGCCAAGGTAAAGGTTGTGTAATTGGGGATTTAATAAATCCGGCAATTCCAGCCTGGTTTATATTTATAGGTAAATTTTATTTTATAGGAGGCACTTATGCCAGAGGAAAAAAAGGACAGTTTTACCTTTAGCGATAAGATAAGAAACAGCAAATCTGCTGCTTCTGCATCTTTTGCTAATCGTATTTCCTCCAAGATAGGGAGCAATGGCCGCCCGAAGAAAACGCTCTTTGAGCGCACCAAGCGGGACGCGCCGTTTTTTATTGCGGCGTTAGTAGCTCTTTTGTTATTGCCGTTTTTGTATAAATACAGCGGCCAAGTTAACGAAGAGCCCGTTATTGCCCCTGCCAGCGAGGATACCGTTTTTGACCCGGAACGCTATGGCTTTGATACAGCCGTAACGGATCCGGATGATCAGATAGCACAGCTTTCTGCTCGTGACCCGCTTAGCTTGATTAAAGGTTGGGGAAGTGATGAAGACACTTCTGCGGACGTAAGCTATGATTATGACCGCAGCGGCTTGGGTGATGACGGTTCTTCTTCTGCTTATACGTCGTCTCCTACCACGGAAACAACAACCAATATTTACAGAAGAACCGCTGCTCCTGCTACGCGTGCTGCGGTGCGCCGTTCTACCACCAAAATTAAAGAGATGGGGCGTGCCGCTATGGCCTCTGCCGGCGGTGGTTTGAATGTAACCCCCTGGGGTGGTAGCTTAAAAGGTGCCGCCAAAAAAGTGGGTGCAGATGCGCCTAAAACACCGCCTAAGCCGGTGTCTTTACAGCCGTTGCAGGCGGTAGGACGCCCGCAGCGTGGATATTTTGGTATGGGCTCTGGAGAACAAGCCCGCCGTTCTGCCCAAGCATTAACCAAAGCCAATGCTATGCAGGCTTTGCGGGATGCGCAGTATGCTCCGATTAAGTCAGGCCGAATTGGCGGTCTTGGCGGAGCCGAAGCGCGCGGTGGCGGCGGCGCAAGTAATTTGCCGCACTCTCTCCAAGCCGGAAGTCTCAAGCCTTGGTGGTGGGACTTGATGGCCACCCGCTCTCAGATGGAATGGGAAAAACGTTTAAACCGCAAATGGGACTGGATTGGCTGGGCAGACAAATTGGCTCAAAATATTTTGGGCGGTTTGATTAACTGCTTGTTGACCGGTGAAGATGACGGCGCTATGGGTGAAATGTTTGGTGCCAGCGGAGAAGCGGCCCAAGAAGAAGGTTGTAAGTGTAACGATAAAGTATTTCACTCTGCAGACGAGCTTTTACAAGTCAATCCCAATATACAAGTTGTTGGGAAATTTGATAAATGGTGCAAAAACGAAAAAGGCGGCGGTGCAATGGGTTGTACTTGGCAGTCTGCTAAGGCCGCCGGCGGCGGATTTATCAAAACCCGTTTAGATTGTTTAGGCTGGGGTTTTGGCCGCTATGGCAAGAAAGGCTTAAATAAATATGCCGATATTTCTTCTGCCAGAGGCAAAGGTCGGGCCGCTTGTGCGGACTTTGACATCAACAAAGTTTATTCCATCCATTTACAGGGCAGTGCTTCCAGTTGGCATGCTTACCACTTTGTTGTGGCGCGTAACAATAGCCCGTTTGGTGATGGTAAACGTCTGTGCGGATTTGATAGTTCCCGCCAGTACACTAAAACCACTTCTACGGGTGCGGAAGACGTAGTGCCGGCTGTTTCTTTAGATGAAGCCTATCGTTTGCTTTCTCAAGCAAGAACCCGCTTACAGCAAATAGAAACAGCTTCCAAAACGCAACCTGCGTATAAACGCAATCGCCAGGTAGCTACTATTAACGGGGTGGAATATTCTGCCTATGAATTAAAGGCGGAAATTGAAAAGATGGAACACTCCTTGGAACAGGCCCGTCGTTCTGGTGAGGTAACGGTTGGCAACAACTTTGCCAAACGTTCCCAACAAAGCGGGCGCGTGCAAGGGCGTTATAGTTATGAAGACATCAATGCCGATGCCGGCAAAGCCGGAGACGAAAACAATGATGTGGAAATTAACTATCACGACTGTGTAATCTATTTAGGTTCCGGTCAGGAATTTGAATGGCGCAAATTCAAAGAAGAGACCATGTTGCTTTTGGCTCAGCTTCAGGGCAGCAAAGCCAATACCTTCTATGAATTAGAACACGACCCGGGTTATCAAACGGCTTATAACGCTGCCAAACAAGCGTTTGGACGTTTGCAGCTTAGATACATCCGTGGGGTGGTAACCAAGCAGCCTTTAGCGGTAGATGGCAAAGTAAGCAAGAACAACGATAAACTGCCCGCTATGCCTATGATTTACTTTGACTTTGACCGCAGCTACATCCAACGCACTAAAGGCCGCTCTGCCGGTCAGGAAAAGAACGTGGACAAAGTGTTTAGCCGCAAGGAACGTGATCCGTTTGATTACATCTTAACCACTCCGTGCGACTTTACAGACCTGGCCATCTTGGGTGAAAAAATTACCAACAACAGCCCTGTGGCTACGTTAAAAATTCCTTCTACCACAGAGTTTAAAGCCTATGATGTAACGGCTGTAATTACTTATGAAGGTGAGGGTAAAAACTATCAGGTAACGGTTCCTGCTTCTGAAATAGAGCCGGTGGCCGGTACTGCTAAGAAAGACGGGGCAACCCAAACCCAGCAGTATAAAATTAAGGATGCCCGTAAACTGTTGATGCAGCAATATCCGGAACTGGTTGAAAATGGTAAATTAAAACCGGGTTTTGATATGAGCGGCTCTGACGGGAAAGTAAAAGCCAATGTGGCGTGGCAGGCGGTGGAAAGAGCCAGCCAGCGCACGGCGGCTGATGAAGTGCCGGTGGAGGCGGATAAGGCGGAACCTGCGCCTGCTCCTGTAGTGGAAGTGCAGGCTGGAGGTTCTTTGGCTAACTATTCGTGTGACCCGAGCACCTTTACAGGCGCTCCTGCAAAGAGCTTGGTGTTCTACAATGGCGGAACGGAAAGTATGTCCATCAATGAGGCGTATAAAAACACCCCCATTTATTGTAGAGAATGCCAAGCTACGGCCGAAAAAGTGCTGGGAAATGTGGTAAAAGAAAACCAAGCGGCAGTGAACACCAATAAAGCCTCTATTGAGAAACTTAAAAAATCCGCTGTACCCGTGAGTGATCCTCAATATGCAAAGTTAGAATTAGCTAATAAGAAAGCAGAACAGGCTATTGCTACGGCCCAGCGTATTTTAAAGCAAAAAGAAACGCGCGGCCAATGGTGGCTGACTACGATGGATTATCTGATTGTGTTGGACTATATGTCTAAAGAAACCAACGATAATACCGTGCCTGTGCGCAGTGTGTGCTATTTGGCGCGTTCTATTGCGCAAATCTCTGCCGATCCAACCACGCCGCAACGCCAGAAGCTGAACAACGTATTTGGTACTTTTGCGGTGTATGTAGGGCCAGATTCTTATCTGTTCCCCATGCAGACGGTAAATATTGATAACCGGACTTGTTTAGATCCTCGCTTTACTGGCGTTTCTGCCAGTGAAAACTGTGTACAAAAACAGTCGGGTAAATCTGTGCCGGTTGAGCCTACATATCATTGGGGCTATTATGACCACAGCTATTGGGACAGCGGTGCCGGGTTTAACGGGATAGATGATAATTATCCTGCTGGATTTAAGGGATATCAGGATACCTTGGCAGAACACGGTATTGGAAATGATGGTTATTATCCGTTAGGGGCTATGAAGTTAAATTACAGCACTTTATCGGCTGCTGTGAATTTGCCTTCGTCTCGTGACCCCTCTTATTCCGGGTCTGCTGGCAATGCTGCCTATAATAAGTGGAGCGGTAACGCAAAAGATAGTACGACTGGTACGCAACAAAGACGCAATGATTATCACAATGCTTACAATACTCCATTCTATAATACTAACGGCTGTGATGTTTATGCCGATGGTCTCAGAATGGGCGTGAGTGATGTGTTGCAGTATCTGAACTTGCTCTGCCGTAACGGTTTGAACTTTAAACCGCAGACTGGGTATGACAAGACTGATGTTGACCGCCGCAGATATGGTAATGACAGCGCGCACGGAACGGCCGGGCAGCGTGTAGTAAATTAAATGAGATTGTAGTTTTATGAAACAGGGCCCGCTAACGCGGGCCCTGTTTTTATGGGGTATTTTTACCGGAAATTTTTAGGATGTTATTTCGCTGTTATTTTTTAAAGGGATTAAACTTTTATCCTGTGTTATTAGCTTTTAATTCGGGCGGGGTGTGCCCGCTGGTAGGTTTAAAATATGGTTTAAATTCTACCGGCAACAAATACGTATAATAGGTTGCCCGGCGGTAAGGTTTTTATCTATCATATATTTATGTTTAAAACAGGGGCAAAATGGGTATATTTGTTGGTGTTTATTAGCCAAGTTTCGTTAGGGTGGGGGGCGGTTTTTCCTTTTTCTTTTAGTAAGCCCAGTATCCGTACTGATTATTCTAACACGGTGTGGGATCAAATGATGCAAGACCAAGCCCGCTCAGATATGGTGCGTGGTTTGCGGGAAATGAATTTTGCCCGTTATAAAGACGCGCAAAATTCCTTTGCTAAGGCCGTCATTAAAAACCCCAAAGATCCTATGGGCTTTTTGCTTTTAGGGGCCGCTTTATACTGGAGTGGCAAAGTGGATGAGGCTATGAGTGAATACCGCGAAGCGCTTCACTTAGATCCGCAAAATGCGCTGGCGTATCAATTATTGGGCATTGCCTATGGCTGGAAGGGAGACCTGCCCCAAGCACAGGATTATTTTCAAAAATCCTATGAATTGGAGCCGGATAAAGCCGATACGAATATGAATTTAGCCTCTACCTACGCCGCCCAAAAAGAGTGGGATAAAGCCCTTGAACACTACCGCCGCGCGGTGGAGCTGGCCCCGCAGGAGCCGTTATATCACTATCAATTAGGCGCTTTGTATGAACGTATGGGCCGGGATGAACAAGCTGAGGCCAGTTTTAAAAAAGCCCTTTCGTTATTTTGGGGATATGAAGACGCAATGCTTTCTTTGGGCGCTTTGTATGAAAAAATGGGGGACGATTCATCCGCTTTAAAATATTATAAAAAAGCTGTCCGCACCAAACCGGGGGACTTTGTGGCCCGTTTGTTGTTGGCTAAACTTTATTATCAGCAAAAAGAACCCGTCAAAGCGCGGGAAGTGCTGGATGGGGCATTTTCTATCGTTCGTTTTAAGCAAGAAGGGCTTGCTTTAAATGCGGTGTATAGTTCCAGCGGGCGAACTGCCGAAGATTTTGCCAAAGAGATAGAAAGCTTTCGTAAAAATTTGTCCCGCGTGCCTGCTTCCAAAGACGTAAATATAGAGGTGGGTTTAGAATACACCCCTTTGGTTAAACCGCAGGATAAGCAACCGGATAAATCTTCCGGCGCGTTTGAACAGGCTTATCAAAAGTTACGTTCTTCCTCTGCTCTTCCGGGGCCGCAGGACACTTTGCCTATGGCATTTAAACGCAGTTTTGTATTAACGTCCGGCTCCCAAGCCCAGCGGGAAGCCCAAATAAACGAGTTTATTTCCGGCCTTGAACAAGCCGTTAAACAAGGCGAAGGCAAATATGATGTTACCCTTTCTTTACAAGGGCGTACGCTGGATTATGCCTCCCCCCAAGCCTTAACGCAAAACAATTCCTCCGCCCCGCGCGCCGCTTATGACCCGCGTATGGTGGGTAATGATATGGGGCTGTGGGTAACGGGTAAATCTTGGTTGGCGTTGGTGAAAGACGCGTTAGACGATCTTTCCGGTGCAGAAGCGGGCTTAGGGAAAGAAGAGAATGCTCTTCTTACTGGCCTTGCCTATTTGGTGGCGGGGGACGGAACCCAAGCGGCCCAATATTTTGAAGCAGCCCGCCAAGCTGCCGCGGCTGATGATTTGCCTCTTATGGGGTTGGGTACGGCGGCGGTCATTTCCGGCAAGGATGAAGACGCCAAAAACTTTTATACCCGCGCGTTGGAAATGAATCCTAAAAATAAAACAGCCAAAAAAAATTTGGAAATTTTACAAGAGGAATAACTATGCGTAAAATGAGCCAGCGTTACGGTCAGCATTTTTTGGTAAACGAAAACATTATTGAACAAATTGTGCAAGCGGCACAGCGCTTAAAAAGCGGCCAGTTGGTGGAAATTGGCCCCGGTAAAGGAGCGCTTACTTTTGCGCTGATTAAGGCTGGTTTTAAAAACTTTAAAGCGGCGGAAATTGACCCGGAGATGATTTCTTTTTTACGTGAGCATTTACCGCCGCAGGCCGGGGTAGAAATTTTGCCGGGGGACTTTTCACTCCAGCCGGATGCACTGTTGGGCGTGCAAGACACGTTGTTTGTGGGAAATTTGCCTTATGTAGCGGCAGCAGATATTTTGGACAAGGCACTTGGTTTTGCCCATTTTTCTGCCGCTGTATTTATGTTTCAAAAGGAACAAGCTAACCGTATTCAGGCGCAGGCCGGGGGGGAGTTTTACGGCCCGCTTTCCATACTTAGCCAGTCCCGCGCTAAAATTGCTTTGCTTTGCAATGTGGGTAAAGGTTGCTTTAATCCGCCCCCCAAAGTGCAAAGTGCCGTGCTTACGTTTGAAAAACTTCCCCAGCCGTTTATTGCACCCGGGCAGTGGGCCCCCTTTAAAAAGCTGGTAACAGCTGCCTTTTTACACCGCCGGAAAACGATATATAACTCCCTTTTATTAGCCGGTTATGCTAAAGACCGGGTAGCCCAAACGTTGGAACAAACGGGCCTTTCCTTTCAAACCCGCGCGGAACAAATTACAGCTGTTCAGTTTAAACAAATGACGCAGCTATTAACCAATCAGCCGCTTTAATTGTTTAAACACGCCTGTAAACGTTCTTCCAGTATTTGGTCTTGCGGACGAAACGGCTTCACGTCATTTAAGTTTAAATGATTAACGGCCAGTTGTATTAATTCTTGCGGGGACACCTCTTTGTCTTCTGCGTAAAACTGCCCGGCTTGCACAAGGGCTTGGCGCGGGATAAGCCCCACCAGTTCACACCCGGTAACTTGAAAACCTAAATCTTTTGCCAGCCGGCGGCAGGCTTCAAATACTTGGGCCGGGCCGGTGGTTTCAAAATCCGTTAAATTGCAGGATATTTGCGCACGGTTAAAATTTTGCATATACCAGCCGATGGCTTTTACGGTTGGCAATCCGCCGCCTTTTTCGCGCACGGCGGCGGCAATTTTTTTAGCGGGGGCAGGGTCTTGCGTGTTGAGGTTTATGTTAAAGGCAATAAGCGGTTTGCGCGCGCCTATTACGCAGGCGCCTGTTTTTTGGGTATGCTCATTCCAAACAACAGGGCCAAAATCCGGCGGAAAAGTTTGTAGTTTATGGGGTAGGCTTTCATATTCCCCGCGGCGTACATCTGCCAAGTTTTTGCGTGCGGAGGTTTGGGCGGCGGCTTCATACAAATAAACGGGGAGCCGGTTTTCTTTAGCTGCTTGACGGGCTAAGCCCTGGGCCAGTTGGGCGGTTTCCTGCAGGGTAATATTTTGTATGGGAACCAGGGGGCAGACGTCCACCGCCCCCAAGCGGGGGTGTGCCCCAAAATGTTGGCGCATGTCTATTTGTTGCAAAGAAGCGGTAATGCACGCCAAGGCCGCTTGTACAACGCAGGAAGCCTCTCCCGCAAAAGTAAGGACGGTACGATTGGCAGAGGGGTTTTCGTCCAGGTGTAAAAGAGCCGTGTGCGGGACGGATTGTATAGCGCGTAAAATAGATTGTAATTTGCGCGGCTGGCCGGATAAAGAAATATTGGGCACACATTCTATTATTTTCATAAAATAATTATATACTATAACACAGTGGTATGTAAGAAGAAAAAAATAAAAATATACCGTGTAAAATATTTTGGATTTATAGTATAATAATTGTAGGTACTTGTTAAGTTCAAGCACCTGATATAATTAAATAAGGAAGTAAAAAGTAAAATGGCTAAAGGAAAAGTAAAATGGTTTAACGACCAGAAAGGTTACGGCTTCGTAACCCCCGAAGATGGTTCCAAAGATCTCTTTGTTCACTATCAGGAAATCCAAGGCGATGGTTTTAAAACCTTAGCTGAAGGTCAGGAAGTTGAATTTGATATTGTTGAGTCTGAAAAAGGCCCCAAAGCAGTTAAAGTTCGCAAACTGTAATTTTAAGTTTAACTACTGAACAGACCTGCTCTTAAAGGGCAGGTCTTTTTTGTGGGTAGAATTAGGAGAAGAAAGTGAGTCAAAAAACGTATCCACAGGCGTCTTTGTCTGAACTGTGGTTTTTATCTTATCCGCTTATTGTTACTATGGCCTCCCAGGTGGTTATGCAGTTTGCTGACAGAATGTTCCTGGCGTGGTATTCGCACGATGCTTTAGCCGCTTGTGTGCCCGGCGGTGTATTGGCTATGACGTTTGGCTCCCTGTTTATGGGGCTGGCTACTTATACAAGCGTGTTTATCTCTCAATATTATGCGCGTAAAAAGTTTGCCTCGGTAACGGTTTCTCTCTGGCAGGGGATTTTGCTGGCAGTGTTGTCTTCTTTGTTGCTAGCGTCTCTTACGCCGGCGGGCAATGCTATTATACGCCTGTTTAACCACGGCCCGCAGGTTACCCCGCTGGAAATACAGTACTTTACCATTTTAAATATATTTGGTGGTTTTTCCGTTATTAACAATGCTTTGGCCAGTTTTTTTAGCGGGCGCGGAAAAACCAAAGTTCCTATGTACACCGCTTTGTTTGGAAACGCGGTAAACATTGTGTTGGATTATGTGATGATTTTTGGCAAGCTGGGCTTTCCAGAGATGGGTATCATCGGCGCTGCTTGGGCCACCGTGTTGGGGGCCGCCAGTATGACGGTGGTGTTTGCCACGCTTATTTTTGCTTCTAAAACTGGCAAGGCGTTTAAAGTATCGCGTTTAGCTGGTTTTTATAAACCGGTATTTTCGCGCTTGCTTCGTTTTGGGGTACCAAACGGCTTTGGGTTTTTAATGGACATTATGTCCTTTACCCTGTTTACGTTTATGATTGGCAATATAGACACCATTTCTTTGCAGGCCAGCAATGTGGTAATGTCTATGCAGCCGGTGGTGTTTACGGTTATTTTGGGGCTGGGGATTGGTATCCAAATTTTAGTGAGTAAATATCAAGGTTTAAAACGTTCCGATTTGGCGGTAAAAGTGGTAAAAAATGCGTGTAAAATAGGCTATGCTTATGCCGGGTTGATAGGCGTGAGTTTCTTCTTTTTTGCACCGTTTTTTGTGGGATTGTTTATCCCGGCTACGTCTGCCGATGCGGCCGAGATTGCCGCCAAAACGTATCCGCTTATGAAGTTGGTCAGCATATTTGTGTTATTTGATGCTACATACTTGATTTTTGGCGAAGCTATCCGCGGGGCAGGAGACACTAAGTTTTATATGTATGTAATGTTGTTTTGCGCGTGGATACTTTTAATACCGGGCACGTGGGTGATTGTGTACAAACTGCGCGGAAGCGTGTTTCAGGTATGGAGCTGGCTTACGTTTTATGCCGCGCTTACTGCCGTGTTTATGCTGTGGCGCTTTTTGGCCGGAAAATGGAAGCGAATTAGCGTGACAGGGAATTGATGTTTCGGGGGGAATAGATTAGCCCCAGGCGTATGCCCGGGGCTTTTGTGTGTATAAGCAAAAGGTTGAAGCCAGAATATCAAGCTAATGGGGAAAACTTTTACCTAAAATTTTAGCCGTTTAGTTGGCGGCTAATTTTGTTTGAATAAAAACCCCCGCCTTCACGCGGGGGTTTTTATTAGGGGGAGGTATGTAGAAGTTTTTTTATAATGTCTTCGTGTATGCGGTTGATGGCTTCGTTTTTGTCTTGCAAGTTGTTGGCTATTAGAGCAAAGGAAATGATTTGCCCGTCTTGGTCTTTTACATACCCGGCCATTGCTTTTACTCCGTCTATGGTACCGCCTTTAACGTGTACATCGTTTATGCGTTTTTGAGGGGAAAGCCATCGGCGCAGTAGAAGCAGGTCTCCGCGGTCATTGGGGGTGGCTAGGGTTTGGTAATAAACGTCAAAATACGGGCTGTTTAACATTGCGTTTAACGTATCTGTTAAGGCTCGTACGGTTAGCATATTATCGCGCGAAAGGCCGCTGGCGTCATATATTTTTACGTCGCTAAGCGGTATGTTGTGTTTTTCAAGCCAAAGTTCCAGCTGTTTAATCCCGTTTTGCAGGGTTGCCTTTTCCCCGGCGTTTAGCGCCAGGTGACGAACCAACATTTCGGCATAAAAGTTAAAACTTCGTTTATTAAGTACGTACAAAATGTCTTTTAACTTGGCGGACTTTTGCGTGTACAACAAATGCATGGTGTTGTAATCCGGAGAAGCGGAAATTTTTTGGGCCGGTTGTGTTACTTTGATTCCTTCTTCCTCCAAGGTTTTTTGCAAGTATTGTGCTGTGAACAGGGACGGGTCTGGCAGGGCGGCCTGAATAGTAAAGCCCAATAAATTGGTGGGAATGGTGCCATAAATTTCTAAATCAAACTGGCCGGGGGCACCGTAAACATAAGCATTATCGCTGCGGTCTTTGGCGTTTGCCGTGACAAAAGAGCGAATGTTCAGGCCCGGTATTTCCGGTTCTGTTTTAGATACTTTGGCTTCTTTTCCGTGGCCCGGCTGGGGAGAAAAGCGGATTTTAAAAGCGTTGTCCGCCAGAGACAGGGCCGAAACCGGTGCGGCATAATAATTGCCCATATTTTCCCAATTTACTTTGGGGGGGATGGACAATCCTTCAAAAAGAGTTTCATCAGCATAGATGTGGCCGTTGATGGTTTTTATGCCGAATTTTTGTATTTCTTTCACCCAACGCTTCATTACTTTTAGGGCGTCTTCTCCACCTTGCGGGCGCGTGGAGCCAAGGGACGGGTCTCCCCCGCCGCGGATGTAAATATTGCCATTTAGTACGCCGTTTGCGTCTGGTAAAGCGTCTGCATACAAGCGGGTTTCAAACTGATAGTCCGGGCCGAAGGTGTCCAACACGGCTGCACTGGTGATGAGCTTAAGGGTGGAGGCAGGGGCCATCCGTTGGGTTTCGTTGACGGAAAATAACACTTCTTTTCCGGGGTATTGCGCTTTGGCGGCCCACCAGGCGCCCTGTAAAACCGGTGCATTGGCGGTTAGTTGTAAAATGGAGTTTTGAAGCGGCTGTGCTTGTAGTGCGCCGCTACATAAGAAAATAAAAATTAACAATTTTTTCATAATTATAGAATAGCAAACGCTTTGCCCGCCCTGCAAACAGGGGTTTACTGAAAGAAGTTTGACTAGGGGGAATTTTAGGGTTGTAAGCAAAGGTAAAATAGAGGTTTTACTATAAAGCGCTAGTTTGTTTGAGGGGGGAGACGATTGTTTGTCTAATAATGTTAAGCGAAAGTTTGTTAACCGTGAGCCTGCCTTATGTTAACAGGCCGCGTTTTTAAAACGCGGCCTGTTAAGTAGTTAAATTAGTTGAACCAGGGGTACCATTTGTCTTTATCCCGTATGTTAATAACCAAGGCTGCGGCCAGCATATCGCGGGCGGCGATGGCCTGGGGTTTGTCGATATTACAAGTAAAGCGGTTGAAGGCAAAGCGGGCGTTTTCTATAGCGCCTTGGCTATCCATCGGGCCTTCTATGTGATAGCTGGCGCGTAAAAGCCCCCATAAATGGCCGGTAAATTTGCGCACCACCGCTTTAAAGCGGCTGGCTTCTGTGATAGAGGCTATCAGCTGGCCTTCTCTAGTAAGCATCTGCCATTGGCGGTAAACGCTCCAACGTTTTCTCTCCAAAACCACCACGTCTTTGGATTTTGCAAAATAAATTTCATAACGTTCTTTAGTAAGCCCAAACCCTTTCTGCAACACAAATACAGCCCGTTGCCCGCGGCGGTCATACAATGTTATTTCCCTTAACATTAATTGAGACCATATCACCCCGCAGAAAAACACCAGCACCCCCAGCGGCAGCAATAAAGACGCCGCTGAATAAAGCGTGCTGTATGCAAAAGCGGATATGGGAAATAAATTTAAGGTTTGCAATAAACCTGCCCCGGCCGTGGCCGCCAAAGCTAATACTACTGCCGCACCTCCGGTAAATAAGAATACACAATCCCACCGGGAGGAGAGCGACGTAAGCGTATTGCCCTGGTTATCCCGTGCGCGGAAGATTAAAGACGGTGTACCGTATAAACGTTTAAATTTAATGGGATACAAAGAATTGGGGTTTACTTTTTGTTCTTTTTTCTTTATCGGGCGTATCCACTTAACCAACAACCCTCCCGCCAAAATAATACCGTACAAGGCAAACAGTAGCGCTGCTATATCCAACGCGTGCCCGGCCCGGCGGATAAAGGGGGGCATATCTTGGGTAACTAATGTGCCTTTAAACGAGGTTTTGCTTATTTTGCCCAAACGGGTTTTGAGCGCTTGCCAATAAGAGGATAACGGAATAGAGGAAACTTTCGGTTCTTTTACCTCTTCTGTTTGCGTTTCTTCCAGGAGGGATTCCTCCTCCACTTGCGGCGCGGCGGCAATGTCATAGGCGCGGGGGTCTTTTAAATCCATATTTAACGTAACGGGGGCCGGCGCGGTTTTTTCTTCTTGTTCAACGGGGTAAATAAATGAAAAAATCAAATCCGTTTCCGCATAGGAAAGTTTCTTGGCCAAAATGGCGTAGGCTGTTTTTCCTACCAGGAAATAACCGGAACTGTAATCTTCTTTGGGTGAAAAATAACTGATATAGAAAAAAGGTTCCCCGGTAGAAAAGTCTATACGCTTGATTTCTTCGCCGGTGTAAGTATTGCCGATGACTTTCATCTTTTTAGCTTTAACGGCGGCTAAATCTTCGTTAATTTTCTTTTCCAGGCAGGTTTCGGTTTTGCAGTCAGCAAAAACAGTAATGTCCAACCGGGCGGCTGCTTTTTGCAGGCTGAGTACACCGGTTTTGTCTTTGGGGGCGGACAACGTCCAGCCGGAGGGCATATCCATTGTAAATCTTCCATCGGAAGACGTAAATACCCCGGCCGATGCCGTTTGTAAACCAAAAAGTACTGTAAGCAAGAATAAAAGTTTATGCTTCATCTGTAAAACCCACAATATAAATTATTATATTATATTTCAGCCGGAAGTGAGGCAAAAAATCCCAACAATATAGGCTGTTTGGCGTTGTATCGCGGGGGCAAAATTGTTATCATATATTGTATAGGAGAAACCTGCTATATGAACAAAACACAAATCCCGCAAAAAATTGTTTCCTTGCGTAAATTAATGAAGAAAAACGGCCTGGATGGTTTTATCGTTACTGATAATTTGGATCAGTTTTATTTAGGTGGTTTTTATTTTTATCCGCACGAAGCGGTTTTTTTAATCACGCATAAAGACGTTTTTTGCTGGACTCGTGAACTGTATTTGACGGACGTTGCCGTGCGTGCCCCGTTTATGACGACTGTTGCCGATGAAGACCGCCTAAACACCGCCGTCAAACAAGCCCAAAAATGCGGCTTACAAAAAGTAGGTTTTGACGCCGCCAAAGAAGGCTATGCTTCCGGGCGCCTATTGGCAGACAACGGTTTTGTGCAATGCGCCAGTTTAATCAACCAACTCAGAGAAGTAAAAGATGATAATGAAATTAAAATCATCCGCGCCGCCTGCCGCATTGCCTACCAGGCTTACGAATACGTAAAACCCTTAATTAAAACCGGTATGACGGAACTGGAAGTGGCGGCTGAACTTGAAAAATTTATGCGTACCCGCGGCGCCACCACCACTTCGTTTTATACGATTGTGGGTTTTGGCGAGGATTGTGCCAACCCCCACCACGTAACCGGCTCCCGCAAACTGAAAGCGGAAGATTGTATTTTAATGGATTTTGGTTGTGTGTATAACGGTTATTGCTCCGATATTACCCGCAGTTGGTGGCACGGCAAAAAAGAACCTGCCGAGTACACTAAAATTTGGAAATTGGTGGACAAAGCCCGCAAGGCGGGTATTAAAGCGGTTAAACCGGGTACGGCTACGCGCACGGTGGACAATGCCGCGCGGGACATTATTAAAGCCGGCGGATACGGGGCCTATTTTACGCACGGAACCGGGCACGGTATGGGTATGGAAAACCACGAAGAGCCGTATAACAACCAAGAGTCCGACGCGGTGCTTACCGAGGGCCATATTGTAACGGTAGAACCCGGCATTTATTTGCCCGGTAAATACGGTGTGCGTTTGGAAGACACGGTGGCGGTGGTTAAAACCGGTGCTAAAATTTTAACTAAAAAATAATGCCAACAGCAGATTTATCACAAAAGCGTTTGCAAGATTTTAAACGGCTGCTAAAACGGGCCGCGCTGGACGCGTATTTTACGGCGGATCCTATGGAAATGCGTTATTTGTCCGGGGTGGAACTTTCCTATGGGGAAGCTGTTTTACTGGTAAGTGCAAAAAAAAGTTGGTTTTTTACCCGCACGATGATTGTTCCTAAAATGAGCCACGCCGCTCGTTTTATACACGTGCAGGACGTTAAAACAGAAAGTTTATCGTCTGCCGCGTTGGAAACAGCCCGCGCCCAGGGCTGTGCATCCATCGGCTTTGCAGAGGATAAGGTAAATTTTGTATTAGGCCAGCAACTGGCTAAAGCGGGCGGTGTATGTGCCGGGGCGTTGTTGGATGAAATGCGCCTAGTAAAATACCCGGACGAGATTGCAAAAATCAAAACTGCCTGCCGCATCGCTTCCGAAGCGTTTAAAGAGGTAAAACCGCAAATCAAAACCGGCATAACCGAACACGCCGTGGCGGCATTATTGGCCGGGGCTATGCTTCGGCGCGGGGCGGAAAACATTCCTTTTAATATTGTGTGTTTTGGGGCCAATACGGCCGATGCGCATCATACTGCTTCCAAAACGCGCAAATTAAAAAATAATGAAGCGGTATTAATGGATTTTGGCTGCTTGTATGAAGGATATGCTTCCGATATGACACGCAGCTGGTGGCACGGGGATAAAATCCCGGCCGAATATGAACAGATTTGGAACATTACGCACGCCGCATACCGGGCTTGCGCCAAGAGTTTAAAGGCGGGGTTGTCCTGCCGGGAGGCAGATGCTTCCGCCCGCCGAGTAATAGAAAAGGCCGGATATGGGAAAGAATTTTTCCATTCTACCGGCCACGGTGTAGGTTTACAAGTGCACGACGGGCCCTTTTTAAGCCCGCGCTCTGTACAGGTATTGGAGGCGGATTCCCCGGTAACGGTGGAACCCGGCATTTATTTTGCAGGTAAATGGGGCGTACGTTTGGAAGACACCTTCTTGGTGACGAAAGACGGTTCCAAAAAGTTGACGAAAAATTAAGGGCTGTTTGGCAGCCTAAGAAGAGGTAATGTTATGTTAAGCACGACAGACTTTCACGAAGGTCTTATTTTTGAAGACGAAAACGGTCAACTGGTAGAAATTATTGAATACCAGCACCACCGCAAATCCCAAGCCCGCGCCGTAGTGCGTGTAAAATTGCGCAACATCAATACCGGCGGCTTGATTGAAACGGCTTACCGCCCTGAAGACAAATTTAGAGAAGTGGAAGTGGAAAAACGCCCTTTTACCTATTTATACACCTCGGGCGATATGGCCACCTTTATGAACAGCAACGATTATGAACAGGTGGAAGTACCTCTGTCCAAACTGGGCGACCAACGCAAATATTTAAAAGACAATATGGAAGTAACCGGTTTGTATATTAACGACCAACTGTTCAGCATTGATTTGCCCATTAAAGTTCCGCTTAAAATTGCCTCCACCGTGCCCGGCGTAAAAGGGGATACTGTGGCCAATATGACTAAAGAAGCCACCCTGGAAACCGGCACCGTGATTAAAGTCCCGTTGTTTATTAACGAAGGCGACACCGTGCTGGTGGATACGCGCGACGGTTCCTACGTGGAACGGGTAAACGCTTAATGTGTTTACGGCGCCTGTTAGGGCTGGCCTGTGTATTGTTTTGGGCAGCAGGGGCAGGCGCCGTAACTCTTTCTTACGGCAACTTATTGCAGGTGCAGCATATTGAAGTGAAAGACAACCGCCTTCAAATGCCGTTAAGCCGTAAAAAATACGCCAATGTGCGTGTGTTAGATAAAGGGTTGTATCGTTTTTTGTTGGCATGCAACAACCTTTGCAGGTTTGACGCTAAAGCCCGGGCATTTAGTATTTTTTCTCTGCGGGCGGCCAAAACACGGCCGGGTATGTGGATAGCGGATGTGGAAATAAATGCCCAGCTGAGTATTACTTTTTTGATTTTTAAAGATAAAGAAACTTACCACCTAAAACCGCCGGAGGAAGTGGTTTTTAACGATAAAAAATTACTGGCGCAAATACGCGCCGCTTTGGTGGAAGAGATAGAGGCTGTACAATGAAATGCTTGGTACAAGAAAGCGGCTTTGTAATAGCCGAGCAGGTGGAAGAAGCGCTTAGTTTTAAAAGCCGGCTGCTAGGGCTTATGTTTCGCCCGTCTATGCCGCAGGGCCGCGCCTTATGGCTGGAGCCTTGCCCGCAGATACACATGTTTTTTATGCGTTTTGCCATAGATGTAATATTTGTGGACAAAAACGGGTTAATAATTGGGGTGTTGGAAAATTTTAAGCCTTGGCGCATCAGCCCCATTTTTTGGGGTGCGCGGGGGGCCTTGGAATTGCCGGCCGGTACCTTAAAAGGACAGGTACAAAAAGGCCAGCGTGTGGAGTTTGTGCGCTAAACAGATTTTATTTACCATCAAGCAGTGAGGAATAAGAGGAAGAGTATGAATTGGAAAAAGCAGTTAATCATCTTGGCGGCGGTATGTGGGTGTGCGTTAAATGCCTCTGCCAAGAATATTTGGGATGACGTGGGAGACCACATTACTTCTCAAAACGTACGTGCATTTACAAAAGATTTAGGCGGCCTGATAGGTTCCGGCACTTATACTACCGGGCGCGTATTGGGTTGGGGCGGCTTTCAAATAGGGCCCCGGGCTAGTATGATTTTTAAAATGAGCGAAGCCCAGGGCGACACCTATGAAGCACGCCAAAAAACGGCCTTGGGTGACCGGGAAGAAGTGGGTACGGTTTGGTACCCGTGGTTGCAGGCGGATATTGGGATGCCGTTTCGTGTGGACGGGTTTATCCGGGCCAGCAGCTTTGAAGGTATGACCATTGCCGGCGGGGGCTTGCGGTGGGGTATCACGCGCCCCAGCGAGGTGCTTTATTCTTTCCAGCCGATGTTGGTTGTTTCGGCCCACAGTGCCAGCGCGCGGGATTTTTCTGCCACGCATTATAATGCCAGTTTGGTGCTCTCTATGAAATTTAAATATGTGGTGCCGTATATTGGCGGCGGGGTGGATTATACCACGCTGCATATTAACCGTGCCGAGCAGGAAATTTCGTTGGAAGGGACGAACGAATACGCCACCACGGCGCGCGCTACGGCAGGGCTTAATTTTAAACTGCCTGCGTATTTGGACTTAAGCATTGCTGCAAACTATGCTAATTACGGTATAGGGGCGGAAGGTTCCATTTCTTTTCGTTTCTAATCCGGCAACTTTTATTTATACCCGGGCCTAATAACTAGGCCCGGGTATTTTTTGTATATAAAAAGGTAGGAGTAGTCATCCCAGTCTTGTTGAGGTCGCTTGGCACTCCAAGTGTGTTTAGTATTTGGGGAAAATGGGCGGTGAAATGGAACGGTTAAAAATAGGGAATTGGTTTGTTTTACGTCCCAAACAAGGTTTCCTTGTAGTATAGGGGGAAGAGGGGGGAGTTTTTTAGGGCCGGGTGGAATTTTATGTTAATGCGGAGCCCAAACACACATTAAAAACCCCGTTGCAAGCAACGGGGTAAAGTTTATTTTTTTTGGCAGTCTTTGTCGTCGTATTTATATACCACAAGTCCGCTTCTTAATTTAGGCTCAAACCAGGTGGATTTGGGCGGCATAATTAATTTAGCGTCGGCCACTTTCATCAGTTCTTCTATGGAGGTGGGATACATACTAAACGCTACTTTAAACTCCCCATTGTTTACGCGGCGTTCCAGTTCAGCCACACCCCGTATTCCGCCCACAAAATCAATGCGTTTGTCTGTGCGCGGATCTCCAATGTTTAAAAGGGGCTGCAGAACGTTTCTTTGCAGGATGCTCACGTCCAAACTGCTAACGGGGTCATCTTCGTTAAAAGAGCCTTTTTTAGCCGTCAGCGTGTACCACTGCCCGCCAAAAAACATACCAAAGGTGTGGCGTCTGGGTGGTTTGGAAAGGCCGGTAGCTTGGACGAAGAAATCCTTTTTTAACGCTTCAATAAACTCTTCCGGCGTGCGGCCGTTTAAGTCTTTTACCAAGCGGTTGTAGTCCATAATAAACAACTGGCTGGACGGAAAAATGACCGCCAAAAAATAATTGTAGGAAGCATCTTCTTTATCTTGCGGATTTTTTTTGCGGCGCATAGCTGCTACGTTTCCGGCCGCAGCGGAGCGGTGGTGCCCGTCTGCAATATACAAAACCGGAATTTGCTGAAAGATGTTTTCTATTTTTTGAATATCATTTTGGTCGTCAATAACCCAGAAGGTGTGGCGGATGCCGTCGTCTGACATAAAAGAACAGACGGGTATCTGCGCAATAATGCCGGCCATCAGCTCGTCCAGTTCCCAATTGTCCGGATAGGTTAAAAATACGGGGCCGGTGGTGGCGTTTAACGCATTGACGTGTTTGCTGCGGTCTAATTCTTTGTCTTTACGGGTCAGTTCGTGCTTGCGGATGATGCCTTGGTCGTATTCCAAGGTAGATACCGCTGCCGCCAAGCCGTATTGCGTTCGGTTAGCCATTGTTTGGGCGTATAGATAGAAGCACGGTTTTTCATCCTGCTTTAAAATGCCCTGGGATAAGAATTTATCAAAATTCTCTTTTGCTTTGGCGTACACTTCGGCAGAATACGGGTCTGTGCCTTCCGGAAGGTCAATTTCCGGCTTGTCTATGTGTAAAAAGGAAACGGGATTTCCTTGGGCCATTTCCCGGGCTTCCTGCGTATTGATAACGTCATACGGAGGGCAGGCGATTTTCTCAAAATCTTTTACCGGGCGAACCCCTTTAAAAGGTTTTACGGTAGCCATAGTTTAGTTTACCTTGTATAAAAATTCTTTGGTTTGGGCGTAGTGGTTAATGATTTCCACCGCGCGCTGGGCCACAGCGTCTTGCGCTTGGTCTGTAGAGGCGCCAATATGGTGCGTGCCGTAAAAGTCCGTCCCCTCAAAAGGCGTGTAGTCAAAAGCCGTATCGGTAGCTTTGGGTTCTTTTTCGTACACGTCCAGTGCGGCGCGGATTTGTTTGTCTTTCATCGCTTGTACTAAATCTTGCGTATTAACCAGGCCGCCGCGGGCAGTATTAATGAAGATAGCACCGTCTTTCATAGCGTCAAAGAATTTTTTGTTAAACAACCCGTGGGTTTGCGGCGTATCAGGCAGGTGTACGGTAACGGCGTCGCACAACGCGGCCATTTCATAAATATCCTGATAGGGGGTAATGTGAAGGGCGGCAAAGGTTTCAGGCTTGGCGTAGGGGTCAAAAGCCAGCACTTTCATACCAAACGCTTGGGCGCGTTTGGCCACTTCTTTGCCAATATTGCCTAAGCCGATAATCCCCAGTGTGCGGCCAAAAATACCTTTGGCTTTGCTGTATTTGGCTTTATTCCATACGCCGTGGCGCAAATCGTTTACATTGTCAAAAATGCGGCGGTCTAGCGCCAGCAAAAGCCCCATTGCCAGTTCAGCCACAGCAATGGAGTTGGTGCCCGGGCAGTTGCAAACGGCCACGCCTTTTTGGGCGGCGTGTTTAATGTCTATGGTGTCATAACCGGCGCCGGCTCGGATAATGAGCTTTAATTGAGGGGCCGCGTCTATTACGGCGGCAGGTACTTTGGTGCTGCGTACGATTAATATTTCCGTATCAGCAACCGCTTGGGGCAGGGTGTTTTCATCCAAAGCGGGGTTGGAAACGA